>JACQEL010000211.1 GCA_016200595.1 Deltaproteobacteria bacterium | reverse complement strand
TCGCCAAGCCTGAGCCCAACGGTGCTCTGGTCCGGATCCGTCCAGACGGCAGAGGGGAGATGGTCGCCACTGGTATCTACCTAGCCAACGGCACGGCCATCGACCCTAAGGAAGAGGCGGTCTACGTGTTGGAAAGTACGCGCAATGACTGTCTGCGGATCCCTCTCAAGCACGACGGGACGTTTGGGAAACCGGAGATCTATGCGCAGGGGTTCCCCGCTATTCCGGATGGCATGGCGTTCGACGTGGAAGGGAATCTCTATGTGACCCTACCGGGAACGCCCAAAGATGGGACCCTGGTCCCCGCTAATCAGCTCATCAAAGTGGATACGAACGGGAAGTGGAGCGTGCTCGTCGAGGATCCGGCCGGGCAAAAGATCTATTTCCCGACCAACTGCGCCTTTGGCGGACCAGGACTGCAGGACTTGTACATCGCCAACTTAGAAGGCGACCATTTCAGTCGGGTCCACACTGGCGTGCACGGTCATCCCCTCTATCACCAACGCTAAGGAAAGGGCAGCGGTAAGCACAACTCCGGTCTTGGCGCTGGCAAAGGCGGGACTAGGAGACGAGGTGAATAGTCGCTCCATTGGTCTCACGCAGAGCAACAAAGACACGGGATGCAGATCGCGTGGGGCCTCATGTCATTGCGCAGCACGGAGTCTCGTAAGAGACATGACGCGATGAACTAGCAGGAGAGGCAGGCGAAGAGGTCAGGTCTTGCGGCAACACAAAGCGAGGACCGGTGAAGGCTGAGGCCAGAGGATTCTTATGCAAAAAGAAAGACCTGACTCTATTTCTCTCTGGCCCTATTTCTCTCGCCCGCTCATCCTCACGTGTTGCGCCATGCGTGCGGGTTTACGCTGGCGGATCAAGGGGCGGACACGCGCTTAATTCAGGACTATTTAGGACACTGGGATATTCAGCACACGGCACAGTACACGGCGACCAACCCGGCACGGTTTGAACGGCTGTGGCGGTAGCGTAGGTATGGCGGTAATCAGGTTACGTGACCACGTTGGCCAGCCCACTATTGGCCTCTCCTTGTGACCTAGATATCGTGGTTAATATGGATGCGACAACTTACGCGGTGATCGTTACAGCTGTGACTACAGGGGTTATTGCTATCTACACCCGGTAAAGCTGGCGTGTCCTTAGACGACAAGACGAAAATGATCAGAGAAAGTTGCAACCCATGCTTATCTTTCTCAATGAAAATGGTGAGGATGGATCTCAAAATCTCCTTGTAAAAAATATCGGTTACGGGCCAGCTATAGACATTGTTTTCGATTGGCCCCAGACGGGAGAGGAGATGCAGCCTTACCACGGGACTGACCCGTACCGAGGGCCTGTCCGACTTGGGTCTTTAGGGGCCAGAGATATAATCTCCACCTCCGTCATCAGCAAGTCTAAAATTCCTATTACGGAAAATGACAGGTTAAGCGCTGTGTTGGAATACAATGATTTTCTTGGCAACTGCTACAAAATCACTTACGAGAAGCGACAGCACTCAGAACCGATACTCTTGGAACAGCGGAAAACTCCTTTCGAGAAGGTGCTGAAGATTTAGAGAAATTTATAGGTCAATCTGAGCTGTGAGTTTGACCAGTAGAGGCAGTAAGAGCACGCAGATTCTTGAGCGGACACAACTGTGAGGCATGTATGCAACCTATCGATTTTGCCGTTGTGGACGTGGAAACAACTGGGCTTTCGCCCGCAGTCGGTGAGCGCGTATGTGAGATTGCTATTGTTCACCTGCGAGGAGATGAAGAACTAGAGACTTTCTCAACGCTTGTGAATCCCGGACGCTTGATCTCTTCCGGTGCGTCGGCAGTGAGCGGCATCAGTGACTCGATGGTAGCGAAAGCTCCAACGTTCCGGGAGGTGGCGGCAGAGGTTGCCCGAAGGCTCAGCGGGTATGTGTTCGTGGCGCATAACGCGCCGTTCGACCTCGGCTTTCTCACCGCCGAATTCCAGCGCCTGCGGATGCCGCTACCAGTCTCGCACGTGATTGATACGCTTGACATTGCCCGCCGATATTACTCCTTTCTGCACAACAACCTTGGCACCATTGCCGCGCGCCTCAATATCTCCTATCCGCACCAACACCGTGCCCTGCACGATGCGCGCATTACCGCTCAGATTTTGAACGTGTTCGCCCGAGATCTCGCTCGCCGTAAAGTCGTGAAAATTGAAGATTTAGTAACTTCACTAGAAAAATTGTCCTCATCCGAGTCAGAGGCCATCCGTGTCCTTCCTGCCGCTTTAAGGGAAGCTCATGACCATGGTCTGAGCCTAGAGATTCGTTACCTGGCGTCTAATCTGGAGACAAGTACGAGGCGTATCGATCCTATTGACATTAGTGTCGGTCGGCGTTTGGTTTATATACGTGCCTATTGTCATTTGCGTCAAGATGAACGCACGTTTCGACTTGATCGCATTACAGAGATGCGCATCGTGAAGAAGGAAGCGTCTACGCTTGTGGTGCCCGCCGAGCGCAGACGCCGGGCGGGGAGAAAATCATCAGGGTGATGTTCCTGTCATGCTCGTCGATATCCCTGCTTCCTGATGAGTACTCTGGTGAGCCACTCGCCAATGAGCAACACGGGTATGCCAATGAGTACGATCCAGTCTAATCGATCCAGTGGCCCAAACTCCCCGGTCAGGTGCATGATGAGGAGCACGGCCCAAATGATGCCCGTCCATTCTCTCCATTTGTCCAACTCCGTTCTCCCCTCTAATGCAGCTTTGGTTGAGAGTGGCTGACCGCAGTGTCCGCAAAACCGGGCTTCGTCTTGGCTTCCTTTTTGACAATGATTACAGTTCTTCATTCCCTGCCTCCTAACACGTGCTGGCATACCGTACAGCGAATGTGAAGAGTAAGGCAGCGACGCCGTGTTGGTAGCCGATTTTCACGCACGGCCTTTCAATAACTTCAAGTCGTAAGGGTCTGCGCCCGCGGCTTTCAACTCGGCTATGGTCAAACCGAGGCTTTCCAAAACACCTTGAGCAAGGTCAGGCTCCATGTGTGGCCCCGCAAGCTCACCAAGCGCAGCGGCTATTCCTTGCAAGCATGCGTTGGCTATCGGGTCAGGTGGCGAGTTTTTCATGTCCTCATTTTCGGACTGATTTTCCGGACACACAAGTCGCTGTTTTTATTGGCGTTCCGTTGTGTCCGGAAACTGAGGAAAAACCGGACAAGTGCAGCAAAAAAGCAGCAGGAAAATCTCAGCTTATCGCGGGGGCAGACGTTCGGTGCGCCGTCATAACTCTAGGCCTCCCGCAGGCGCAGCCGCAGGCAGCTCGACCGCGACGACAGCGCCATCCCTCAACTGGTAGGTCTCTGGCAGTCTGTCATCACACACCACTTCGACCACCCACGAGTCGGATCGCCTGCGCACAGCGGGGCACTCACGGCGTAGTGAGGATTCCACGATACGTGCAGTACGCGGTGTTGCTCGCCGTGCACGCCGCCTGATTGACGATGTACAGCGAGGTCTGCACCGAGTACGAGCCGTCAACCACCGGAACCGAGAAGCAGGTGAAGGCGTTGTCGTACGGGGAGGTGTTATTACAGGTGGGGTAATTCGCTCCGCCCACCAGACTGCCAGAGTGAGCTGCCCCGGCGATGCTCGGGTCAGGACTCGGAACGCGGGTGACTTCGCGGATGACGACGCCGTTAAGATCCCACTTCATGGCCACCCACGTAGAGTAGGTGGTAGTGTGGTAGCCGCCGCCCCTGCCAGAACCACCGCAACGGGTCACCGCAAAGACATACCCGGTGACCTTGCCCTTGGCAGTGAAGCCCTTGCCAAAGATCTGCTGCTTGATACCACCGCAGCTATGCCCGAGGCGCGCGAAGGCGTCGGGCATAGGCTGAAGCTGGACCATCGCAGCATTCGCGACCGACGCCGTCAGCATAATTGCCGCAACGGCCATCGAGAGTTTCTGCAGCATCAGAGTCTCCTTTCTTCTGTTGATGATGTTTGTCAATTCTCTCTTGCCATCCGTACCCAAAGGGGAAAGAAAACTCTAGGGAGGTAGGGAGTCCGTGGGAAAACCAGTGCCCCGTCCGTGATAACTCATAGTGCTTGCAGGCCTGCCCTTCCTGGGCAGCAAGCGCGTGCAAGCACGAGCTGCATCGGCCCCGTGATTTTCTTACTATTTTACGTCACCTGGGGTGACACCTTCCCGCTTATCGGACATGGAGAAAGGTGCACCGAACACGCGCTCTGCTGTTCTTTCTCGTTCCTTAGCGACTGACGAGGGTCGGTGCTGCCTGAGCCGCTTCCGCCTCTAACCGTTCTAGGCGCTCCGCCAAGGCGGCGCTCTGCTGCACCAGTGCCTCCTGTAAGCGGGCATTCTGGGCTCTGAGTTCCGCCACTTGCTGGGATTGCGTGGTGAGTTGCTGCTGCTGGTATTGGAGCTCGTTGAGGAGCATCGGAATGAGCTCATGATACTGCACCGACTCTACTTGACCGTCCGCTCCTCGTGTCACTAACTCCGGATAGACCTTGACCACTTCTTCAGCAATGAGCCCATACTGGCGCCGCGCTGAGGCGTCCTGTTTATAGCGGAAAGTGACCGGGCGGAGCTTCAATACCCCTCGGCTTCTTTCCCCCATGCCATGAATGGCCTGCTTGTAACGCGCCGAAGAGACCGGGACCCCCAACTGACCTTTGCTGTCGATGAGCACCATACTGCCAGAGAGCGGAGTCCCCTCGATCCCGCTGATAAAGGTGCGCGTCTGGCCGCTGCCCAGGCGCATGGTTTTCGATTCGCTGGCCCGCCCGCGATGGCCGAGATAGATATTCTTGTTCCCGCTCGTCAGAGCGACACCGGCCTCACTGCCCAGCGCGATGTTATTGCTACTAGTGGTGATGTTATGGAGCGCCCCCGCTCCCAGGGCCGTGTTGGAGTGGCCAGTGGTGTTGTTAAGGAGCACATCACTGCCGATGCCGGTATTGTTGTTGCCGGTGCTACTATTAAGTGTGAAGGTGCCAAAGGCGGTGTTGCCGGTCCCCTGGGTGTTGCTTTGGAGCGCGAAGGCGCCCAGGGCGCTATTGCTGGTGCCGACGGTATTGCTAAACAGCGCGCTCTGTCCGATGCCGGTGTTGCTGCTCCCCTTGGTGTTGCTGTGGAGCGCGAAGGCGCCGATGCCGGTGTTGTCGCCGCCCTCGGTGTTGCCTTGGAGCGCGAAGGTGCCCAGGGCGCTGTTGTTGGTGCCGGCGGTGTTGCTGGTAAGGGCCTCAGCTCCGAAGGCAGTATTGCGCAGCCCGGTGTTGTCTAGCAAGTTGGGGACCGTGTTCACCAGCGCATTCGTACCCCCGGCGGTATTGTCACCCGCGTCACTGTCCGTGGGGTTCGGTGGCCCTCCCCAGCTCGCTGGTCCGTTGAGCGTGAAGACGAGGCCGGCAACTACTACGGCACTCTGCCACACGCGGTGCCCGTGTGCCTGGGCCGGTAGCCCTACGACTTTCCGTACTGCTCCCGTATTCGTGTCCATAGCTGTCCTCCTTTTTGCGGGGCGCAACTTCGGGCCTGCTCTTCCTGCGCTGGGCTTCTCTACTGGAGAGTGGCATTCTGATTCGCAAGTGCCCTCGCCGCCTTCGCCGCGCACAAATAAAAAGCCACCCGCATGGCTCGGAAGGCAATAGGGAAAAACCCAAAGTTGCTCTGGATGCCGTCAGCGGGCCGGCCGAGGGTCACCTGACGAGTCTGCTGTCTGGTTACAGGGAAAATATGTCCGCTTCTACACTATTGTTTCTCGTTGTACGGCTTTGCGCCGCGGAGTCATACACAATGAGAACCGAACGGTTAGTGCTACCATCTGGGGCAAAGAGGGTCAGTCCCTCAGCGTGATCTTTGCCTTTTAGGTTCCCTTGTCCGTAGGGTACCTGAAAGACTGTGATTAAATTCTTGGCGAACACCAGACTCTCGCTGCTCGGCAGTGCGCCTCCCGGCCAGCGGAACAGCGTTACCGGGCCATCAAGGTCCATGGTGGGCCCCGTGAGAATGAGAAGATCGGAATCCTGCACACAGAGGTCGCGGATCCCCAGCCCGCCGAGTTGGAGGAAATGCTTGCGGTAGGGACGGTGACCTGGTCCAATATTCTTCAGTTTCAGTGTGGAGGCGTCGTTGTCCTTTTCTTCCGGCTCTACCTCAAGAATTATGGCCCACCCGCGCAGCACTGGCCCGCGGAGCCCAATGAAGAGACGCTTGCTCACGACCGCGAGCCCTTCGATGTCGAATCCGTTATCCTTGCTGGGGATGGCGAAGAAGGGCGGCAGGTGCTCGTCCTGCCGTAGGGCGGCCATGAGATCGTTGCTCGCGGAGTCACCAGAGAGCTGGGAAGCCGTAAGCCTCTTGTCGTGCTGCGCGACGGCCTTCTTCAGCGTGGGTAGGCCGTTCTCTTCTACGAGCGGTATGCGAGCGAGGAGGAAGCGATTGCCATCACTACTTACTTTTTCCAGGCGCTTCACATTCTCCTCGGCTGATTTGTTCTCCTCTGGTTGCTTGCGCTTGAGGCTATGCGAGCCTACCAACCAGAGGTAATCATCACGAAAGTCCAGGCCTTCTATGTCCGCCTCTTCAATGTCTGATGCACCAAGTGTTGGCGGTACCGGAAGCCGCAGAAAGTCATTGAGTCCAAACTGAGTGTGCTCTCCGTACCGATGAGCACCCTCAGCGTTTGTTCCTTGATAGGTGAGCCGTTCCAGACTCACTGTCTCATCGTTGACCACCCAGAGCGTCTTGCGCCTCTGTACGACGCCTGAGAGCCCGTCCCGCAGGGCTTTCTTTTGGCTGAGATTGAACGTCGGATTAAATTCTAGGAGAGCAAAGCCTGTCCGCTTCATAAGAATACCTCACTAACCGGAGAGTTGATGAACATACCGTCGCGGCAGATTTGCTGCCAAAAGCTTTCCATACCGGGCATGCTGTTCTCAATCTCACAACTTGGACGTGCGCCGCTTGACCTTGAGAGCTTAGTCACCGCCTAAACTGACAAAGAGGCGGAATGATTAACTTTATCTTTTCTCTAAAAATAGAATAAATGAATTTATAATTTATACAGTCAGATATAACAAGAGGCTGTCGGTGGACAGCTGTGCCGGATTCGCTCCCTTTGTGTAAGTGCACCCCCACACCCCCTTCTTCCAGAGTGGCAAGGAGTAGTGATTTTGCTCGACTTCTCTGCCTACTATAAGGTATTGTTCACCTATAACACGGATACAGTTTAGATCTCTTGATTTATTTATACTTTTTGTGTATGGTATAAAAAAGAATCCCGAATCAATGCAGTTAGTCGAGTTGCTGTCGCTGTGTTCTATGCCTACCGCTAGCGTGTTCCTCGGACTCACACGGCGTTGCCTGCTCGGCTGTGCACGTTGCTCGACAAATTCTTGAACTTTAGAACTTTTGAGCGCCCGTGCTCTTGAGAAACCTTAGGCCGCCTCCTTAGAGGGAGATATTTTCTTTCACTTTGGGTGCAGCATGCCAACCGGCCGCAATACGCAACGCCTTGCACACCACGCGCCGCAGCCGAGTCACGCTCAGCGGCCGCTCCTCCAGAAGGGATTCTGGAGATCATACCGCAGCGGGTTGAGAACGCGCTCTCTCTTTGGGGCAAAGTCTGCATTGGTCAAAAAGCTTTGAAGTACAGTCGATGAAAGACTCTCTGGAAACTGGCTTTGGAGGGAAAAACAACGGAAAGCTGGCCTAGAGAAATTTCTCATTCGGGGAGGTCTGCCAAAATCTCCCTCATACATGGAGGTGCATCATGGCGCGGGAAATTGACGTGCGAGATTTCAGCGTAAATCGGGCCACACCGGCGCGAGTCACTCAATTGCGTGCGTTGGCCGCAAACGTTTCAGCCAACCTTCCCGGATCCCATCAGGTGGTGATTCAGAGCTTCGACTCCCAGACCGGGAATCCCTCAGCGGTTGCTTCCCAGGGCGCGCCGGCCGTCTCGGGCAACTATGTGCAGCGCGCCCTGGAGCACGCACAGGCGATCAGTCCGGCACTCGGGTTGACAGGCCAGGCGCCGGAATTCACCGCCGACCCGACCGTGCACGAGACCAGCAGCAGTGCGAGAGCCGTGCATCTGCAGCAGCGCTACAAGGGCATCCCCATCTTTCAGGCAACGGTAGCCGTGCGCTTTGCGCCGGACGGGTCGGTGAATGATGCAGCGGGCAGCTCCATATCGGTGAGTGACGAGATCATGGTCACACCCAAGCTATCGGTGCAGGAGGCGGTCTTGAAGGCGGCACAACACGTGGCCGAGCCCACTGCGGATGAGCTGAACACCAAGGATCAGTTTGGCCAGCCTTTCACTCCCCCGCGTGTGGACATTACCGGCTTCACTCCCAAGATCCGTGCGGCGTTCCCGAACATCCCTGAGTCCCCGGTGGTGTTGGAGCCAGGACCTTTCGGCGCGGACATCAAGGCCCATCTCGTCTGGTTCCCTCACGATCAGAGTCTCATTCTGGGCTGGGATACGATCTTGACCATGCCAGCCCACGACGGCCAGTATGACACGATTGTCGACGCTAATTCGGGCAACATTTTGTACTGCCACCAATTGGTGCAGTATGTCGCCGCTCGGGGCAACGTGTATCGTGTAGATGGTAGTTCTGCCCGGCAGATGACCGCTTTCCCACGTCCTATAAACGATTACAGCTTACCGACCCCAGCTGTGACACAGGGCAACTGGCGCTGGTGTCACAAGTGCCAGGGCCTCTATTTCGCTGGGAACCCTGGTTCCCATTGTCCGGCGGGCGGGGCGCATGATCTCGCCGGAAGTGGCAATTACTTTTTGGTGCAAAATGCCCCGCTCTATCCAGGTCAGCCGAATTGGCGCTGGTGTCACAAGTGCCAGGGCCTCTACTTCGCTGGGAACCCTGGTTCCCATTGTCCGACGGGTGGGGCGCACGATCTCGCCGGAAGTGGCGACTACTCCCTGATCAACCAAAACCCCTTAGCGCCTGGCCAGCACGGCTGGCGCTGGTGTCACAAATGCCAGGGCCTCTACTTCGGCGGCAATGCGGGTCCGGTTTGTCCGGCAGGAGGAGCGCATGACCAGGCCGGGAGCGGGGATTACACCTTGTTGATGGCCGGTTCCGGCTTACCAGCAGCCTTTCCGGATGACTGGGTCAGCGCCAACCAAACCGTCGGCAACTGCACGAACGCGCACCTCTCCGCCGCAGGTTTGCCGGCGACGGGTGCGGTTCAGGGTGGCATCTTAACCTTTAATCCGGGGGATCCAGTCGGCGACGATCAAAAGGTGCTCAACATCTTTTACTACTGTTGCTACATGCACGACTTTGCCTATCTGCTGGGTTTTCGCGAGGTTTCCGGCGACTTCCAGCAGAACGACTTCGGTCGAGGCGGCGTTCAGGGCGACCCGGTGAACGCGCGGTCCTGGCCCGCCGCAGTGACGGGGACGGCCAATATGAGCACCCCGGTCGACGGGTCCAGTCCCGTTATGAATATGGGGATGGTTGTTTCAACCAACCGGCACACGGCGTTCGACTCGACGGTAGTGTTCCACGAGTTCACCCATGGCATTAGCAACCGTTTGGTCGGCGGTCCGATGAACGTCAGCGCGCTCCAAGCCCCGCAGAGTGGCAGCATGGGCGAGGGCTGGAGCGACTACATGGCGTGCACCATTAACAACGTGACGGTGCTCGGCAACTGGGTCCTCAATAACCCCGCGGGCATTCGCGGCTTCCCTTATAACTCAAACTTCCCGGACCACTTCGGCAAGATTGGAACCGGACGTTACAACGAAGTGCATAACGTCGGGGAAATCTGGTGCGCGACTCTGATGGAGATGAACCGGAGAACCGAAAGGCATCTTGCCGTCCAATTGGTGATTGATGCGCTGAAGCTGACGCCCGCGAATCCTAACTTTCTGCAAGCACGTGACGCTATTCTCTTGGCGCTGGCCAACAAGCTGGCTGCGGGTCAAATTAACAGTAACCAGCGAGATGGAGCCTGGCAGGGCATCTGGAGCGCCTTTGCCAAGTTTGGCATGGGCCCCCAAGCCACCTCGAATGGGGCGCAGTTCGGTGGCACCGTTGCTGATTTCACTCTGGGTCAAGACAATTGGCGGTGGTGTCACAAGTGTCAGGGGCTGTACTTCGCAGGCAACCCCGGTTCGCACTGTCCGACGGGCGGAGCCCACGACCACACCGGGAGCGGGAATTACGACTTGGTCATGAATTGGCCAGCCGCTCCAGGCCAGAACAATTGGCGGTGGTGTCACAAGTGTCAGGGGCTGTACTTCGCGGGCAACCCCGGTTCGCACTGTCCGACGGGCGGAGCCCACGACATGGTAGGGAGCGGAGATTACAAGCTGATTTTCAACGCTTGGGGCTCCTGCGGCCAGGACAATTGGCGGTGGTGTCACAAGTGTCAGGGGC
>JACQEL010000210.1 GCA_016200595.1 Deltaproteobacteria bacterium | reverse complement strand
TGCTGGTGAGTTGCACCGTCTTTCCCGCGCGACTCACACGGTGAGCGGTAAGGTCCATGAGCAAGTCTCCCATCTGCAACTTGACCTGCGGCTCCACCTTACCGCGGCGCAGCAACGCGCGCACTCGTAAGAGGAGTTCGAGAAAAGAGAAGGGCTTCGTGAGGTAATCGTCTGCACCGGCGTCGAACCCGGCAACCTTGTCGGTCAGAGCATCACGCGCGGTGAGAACGAGCACAGGCGTCTGATCGCCCTCTGCGCGCAGCTCTTGCAAAACGGTCAGTCCGTCTTTTTTCGGTAGTAGGAGGTCCAGGACGATGACATCATAGTCGCTCCCAGACAGGTAAGAGAGTCCCTTCTCACCGTCAGCGGCAATGTCTACGGCAAAGTTGTGCTCCTCTAGCCCCTTTTTGATATAGCGGGCCAGCTGGGCTAGTTAAAATTAGCGATATGGGGAGAGTTTTTCTCGTGCCGACTCTCACGGCGTCTGTTCCTAGGGCCTGCTCGGTCCCAGGCTCTGCCTGGGACCGCACGGGGCGGGCGGCTCTGCCGCTGCACGAGCGGCCGCCGGCAGGCAGAGCCTGCCACTCAGAGCGTAATGAGCCAGCGCAGTAGGCCGGGATAAGGCCGCAGGCCGTTCCCGGCGCTCATAGAGCCTAACTCAGAATTGACAACTGACAATTGACAATTGTCAACTATCAATTGTCCAGAGGCCTACCCGGGGTCTCGACAGGTCAAAATGAGAATTGCTGCCTAAGCCCTGCTCGCCTCGACTCCCTTCCACCGCAGTGATAGATGGCTGGTTGAAGGCATGCCTGAACCGGCAAGAGGAATCGCTTTATGCGCGTACTGGTTGTCGAAGATGACACGAAAATCGCCGAGTTTGTCATTCAGGGGTTGAAACAAGCGGGCTTCGCCGTCGACCATAGAACCAATGGTGAGGATGGTCTGCATCTGGCCCTGACCGAGCCGTATGACGCTGCCGTGATCGATCTCATGTTGCCCAACCTGGACGGACTCAGCCTGATCGGCGAGCTCCGACGGCGAAAAGTCAATACTCCGGTGCTCATCCTTAGCGCCAAGCGTTCGGTAGACGACCGGGTGAGGGGGTTGCAGACCGGAGGTGACGACTATCTCACCAAGCCTTTTGCCTTCGCCGAGCTGTTGGCACGGGTGCAAGCGCTGATCCGCCGGGCGAGTGGTGCGGTTGAACCCACCCGCTTGACGGTGGGAGATATCTCTCTGGACCTGTTAACGCGGCAGGTGGTCCGCGCGAGCAAACCCATTGACCTGCAACCCCGCGAGTTCGCGCTGCTCGAATATCTGCTGCGCAATGCCGGGCGGGTCGTCTCCAAAACTATGATCCTGGAGCATGTCTGGGATTACCACTTCGATCCGCAAACCAATGTCGTCGATGTCTTGATGCACAGATTGCGCAGCAAGCTGGAAAGCGACTGCCCTGAGAAGCTGATCCAGACGATCCGCGGAGTCGGCTATGTTCTTAAAGCCTCTTAACCGTATCCGGAAAACGCTGGGCTTTCGTCTGACCGCGTGGTATTCAGGTCTTTTCACTCTGAGTACGCTGGCCCTCTTCGGGACCGCCTATATGCTGCTCTCCTCCTCCCTGCAGCGCAGAGACCGAGAGGCCATTCAATTAAAACTCAAGGAATACGCCGCCGAATATCAACTGGGGGGGAGGGAGGCAATCGCAAGAAAGATCGCCTTTGAAACAACGCAGATGGGCAAAGCCCGGTTTTTTGTGCGGGTAGCTGGACCTGATAACCAAACCCTCTTCTTCACTTCCGCCAAACAGTGGAAAGACTTCGACGTGGTGCAGCTGGAAAAAATCAGCGTTAGTGCGACCACCCAATGGGTCTATCTCCCAGCAAAAGACGAAGATGAAGACGACATATTAGAAATCGCCGTATTCCATCTTCCCGATGGGGCCCTGCTGCAGGTAGGAACCAGTACAGAAGGGCGAGAAGATCTGCTGGAAGAGTTTGGGGGTGCCTTTGCTGGCGTCATGATCCCGGTCGTCGTCATTGGTCTTGCTGGCGGCTCCTTTCTTGCCTTTCGTGCCCTTCGACCTCTGCGCGGTCTCATTACAAGTCTCCAGTCCATTGTCGCAACCGGCAACCTCACGGCTCGTGTGCCAGTCGCTGACACCGGTGATGAGCTTGACGAACTGGGTCTCCTCTTCAATGGCCTGTTGGCAAAAATTGGGCTGCTCATCACCGGCATGCAAAATTCCTTGGACAATGTCGCTCATGACTTACGTACTCCCATGACGCGATTGCGCGGCATTGCCGAAATAGCCTTGCAGGCAGAAGAGAGAGCGGACCTGCTGCGTGAAGCCCTGGGGACCTGTGTCGAGGAGTCGGAGCGGATTCTCGCCATGGTCAACACTCTTATGGACATTTCCGAAGCTGAGACTGGGACCATGCACCTGGATGTGCACCCAGTGAACGTCTTGGCGCTGCTTGAGAACGTGGTCGAACTGTATCGCTATGTTGCCGAAGACAAAGGGATCGCGGTCTCTGTAAGTGCGCGGCTAGAGCTTGCCATTAGTGCGGACCGGAACCGGATGCAGCAGGTCCTGGCCAATCTCCTGGATAACGCCCTCAAATATACACCCCGTGGAGGAAGCGTGGAGGTCGCGGCGTCTGCGCTCGGACCCCAAGTCATCATCACCGTCACCGATACCGGTATTGGCATTCCTGCGGAAGAACTCGCGAAGATTTGGGATCGCCTGTACCGTGGTGATAAAAGCCGCTCGCAGCGTGGACTGGGACTGGGGCTCAGTCTGGTCAAAGCCATCGTGCAGGCACACCAGGGACAGGTAGAGGTCTCCAATGAAATAGGCCAGGGTGCACAATTCATCCTCCACCTCCCCGTTTAGACTCTCGCGTGAAAACTGCTCCCTGCTCAACCTTTCATAATTGTAATCTCCCAGAAAAGTTCTGGTAATGTTCCGGGTGTCTACATGTCTGAGGGCGTAGATGGCTGGACGCGCGAACCCCAAAGACCTACAACAAGGAGACTTCTTAGCCCATTCTTATCGACCGTGCACGGGGACTCTGGAGTTGTCCATAAAGAACAGAAGGGAGACAGTGAGAATGAACACATCATCGCCGAAGGATAGAGGCCGAGTTGGGTTCAACCGGAGTCAAAGCGCATACGGGAAATTACTCACGCCGTCGCGGTTGGCGGCTGCAGTGCTTCTCGGTTTCACTTTAATGCTAGGTAACGCTGCCGCCGTTGCGCAAGGCCTCGATTTCTGCCAGGGCACCGCGCATGACGCGTTGAGTTCCTGTCGCACAGGAGCAATGAGTGATTCGCAACTCGCGTCGGGGAAGTGTAACAATATCGCTGACACAGCGCAGCGCAAAGCCTGCCAACGGCAAGCTGCGGCGGATTTGAAAGACGCGCGCCAGACGTGCAGAGCGCAGAATGACGCACGGCTGGCGGTCTGCGACCAACTCGGTAGGGCAGCCTACGATCCTGTCATCAATCCAGCGAACTTCGGCGCCGTAATCAACAATTCCTACTTCCCCCTGAAGCCGGGCACGACCTTCATCTACCAGGGGCAGACCCCCGATGGGC
>JACQEL010000182.1 GCA_016200595.1 Deltaproteobacteria bacterium | reverse complement strand
GCCTCCGCCCCCGGGGGCAGCGAGGCTGACCCAGCTCTCCGCCACTTGCCGTGGCCCGCCCCATCCCGAGGCGCCGGGGAGGCCTCCCGCACTACGCTGTCACCCCGTCGGGGCCTAGACGCCGGCTTGATAAAGCCCAGTCCACCGGGGGAGGGCGGGCTTTGCGGTGGCGGGCCCGCTCGCCCCGACTGTCCCACCCCTCGTAGGCGGTTCGGGTCCCTCGCCCCGCTCCTTCGTTCCACGCTTCCTTCAGACCCCACCTCACGGTGACGCCCTGGCGCTTCCCTTGTCCTTCGGCTCCACCTCTACCTGGACAGGAGACTTTCACTCCCGAGCATGACAGCATGCACGGCACCCACGCTTCCAGTCACCGTTTGCCGCCCAAACTGAGATCTCTCAGATTCTCTCCAAACCGCAAGCGGGCGGCAATACGGTGCAGGGGATAGTTAGATGACATTCTCTCATTCTCCCACCGGCCTCCCTACGGTAATTCGTCCAGAAACGCCTTGGCCTCTTGCAAGTCTTTTGTATCAAAGCCTTCGGTGAACCAGTGGTAGACCTCTTACAACAGCTTGTGAGCTTCAGCTTTCTGGCCTTGGCGCTGCCACAATCGGGCGAGACTGGTTGACGCACGCAGTTCCCAGGATTTGGCGTGCTGCGTGCGCGCCAGGTCAATAGCTTTGAGAAAACACGACTCAGCTTCGCCTCGGGGGGCAAGGGTCAGGGGTCGGAGGTCAGTCACTTCTGCCTTTTGACCTTTGCTTTTTGACTTTTGATTTTCTTGGACTTCAGACTCCGGACCTCGAACTTCGGACCTTCGTAGCCTTAGCTCTCCTTTCATCCGATGCACTTCTGCCGCGAATGGCAACTCTCCACTCTTCTGTACCACCTCAAGAGCTTCTGCGATCGTAGCGAGCCCCGCAGCGACCTTCCCGGTTTTTCCATAGGTCTCGGCCAGCATCAACAGGAACCATGAGCGTACCAAATCAGCTCCCATTGCTTTGGCCATCGCGAGTCCCTGGTGGATCTGGGCAATCCCGGCCTCCGGGTCAGCCTGTTGACCCAATACCCACCCTCGCAAAATCGTTCCGTAGGCTGTCCACAGAGAGAACTGCTGTTCGGTCGCCAAGGACACTGCCTGTTCGGCATACCGAAATGCCGCAGCTTCCTCGCGTCGGAGTGTTCGTAGCCCACACGCAAACACCGATGCGATCACCTGACTCAACGGGCGCTCCGATCGCTCAGCAAGCAACATCGACTCTTCACTGTTCTGTGCCGCGCGATCAGGATAGCCACGACACCATAACGTCCAAGCAAGAAGAGAGGAAAGCGCGTTGATACCAGGATCTTGCAATGTCCGGAGCGGCCCCTGGGGCGGCCTAGTTGTGTACAACGTCATTCCTTCCAGCAGATGTTCTTCGACCTGCGCAAATTCTCCTTGGTAGAACAGGATGTTCGCCAGCACCACCTCTGCTTGTAAGCGCCGGGACGGGTTGTTGCCTTGCTGGGCAAGCGCGAGACATTGTTCTCCCAGTTGGCGAGCGGTCTGCAGTTCACCGCGAGTCAGGTAAAAAATCGCCAGCCCTAAGAGGACCTGCGAGAATCGCGGTGTCTCACCCACGCGACGGCACAGTTCTAAGGCTCGTGCATACGTCCGCTCGACGTCCGGAGCAGCATATCCCTTGAGAGCTGCCAACGTCGGACCAAGCATCGCATGGAGCTGGAGTTCCTGCTGGTCGCGGTCCGGCGTCTCGGGGAGAGTGTTGAGCACAGTCAACCCTTTGTTCCAATACGCAGTCGCTTCGGCAAATGCCGATTGTTCAATCGCCCTCTGTCCCGCTTTTTGCCAAGCAGGGACCGCACGTGCGGCCTCCCCCGCTTCGGTATAATGATAGGCAATCAGCTCAGGTTGGGTCTCTTTGGTCTCCGGGAACCGTTCCTCTAACACCTGGGCAATCTGCTGGTGATACTGGTGGCGCTTGCGCTTGAGTAATGACTGATAGGCCGCATCTTGAATAAGCGCATGCTTGAAGAGGTAGCGCGTTTGTGGTGGTGCCCCACGCTGGTAGAGCACTTCGGCTTCGACCAGCTTCGCCAGCGCCTGCTGCAGGGGCGTCTCCTCCTTTGGCGAGACAGCTTGGAGCAGCTCATAGGAAAACTCCCGCCCGAGTGCGGCACCCAACTGCACCACCTCTTTGGCTGGGCCTAGCCGATCCAGGCGCGCCATCAGCGACTCGTGCAACGTCGTAGGAATGGGAATAGTCTGGAGAGCCTTGCTGCTCTGCGACCCCATGGACTCAACAGACTCCAAGACTGTTTTCGTCAACTCTTCCACAAACAGGGGGACGCCGTCAGTTCGAGACACAATTTGTTCCACAACCTCTACGGGTAACGCTTTGCCGCCGGTGACCTGTGCCACCATCGTTTCCACTTGCTGCCGCCCCAAGCGGCTGAGCGTCAGCGACATGAAGTAGGAGCGCAGACTCCAGGGCGGCATGAAGTCGGACCGAAAAGTGAGGAGCGCCAACTGCCGGGTGGTCGGCACCTGATCGAGATAGAGGGTGAGCAACTCCAGTGTGGAGGGATCGGCCCGGTGCAGATCTTCCCAAGCACAGTACACGGGCACCCGCTCGGCTTCCTCTACGATCCACGCCACTAACGCTTCTTGGGTCTTCTGCTTCTGCTTCTGCGGACTCAGGGTGAGAGCGGGGGCACCTACGGGATGGGGGAGCGACAGGAAGGCAGCCAAGAGCGCCACCGTGTCGGCTTGCGGGAAGTGATAGGATCTCAGCTGGTGCGGGAGCTTCTCCAGCTTGGCGGCGGGAGCATCCTCGCGTGCAAACTGGAGGCGACGCTGCATCTGGTCGATGATGGGATAGAGGGCACTGTTCTGGTGATAGGG
>JACQEL010000181.1 GCA_016200595.1 Deltaproteobacteria bacterium | reverse complement strand
GCGGGAAAATTGCTACGCAGCAGCGAATGGATAGTTCTAGGGATTACAGGCACGTAGCTCAGTGGGAGAGCACTTCCTTGACGCGGAAGGGGTCGGCGGTTCAATCCCGCCCGTGCCTATACTTGCGACTACACGTGAACAGAGCGTGAGGACGAACCGCCATCGGACAGAAACCTCCTGTCGGGAAAGGCGGTCGTAAGGCATCAGAAGATGCCTTTTTTATTTTCCTATGAGCATAAGCGCTTCACCCATCACCGTTACCTTGCCGGGAGGAGAAAAACGCACCGTCCCGGCTGGCACCTCGCTGCGCGAGCTTCTTAATGGGGCTCAGGCGATAGCAGCGAAGGTCAATGGCAAGGTCGTTGATCTGTCCCGCCCAATAACGGTGGATTGCCAAATTGAACCGATCCTTCCCTCGTCGCCAGAAGGTCTCGAGGTTCTGCGCCATTCTAGCGCTCATCTCATGGCTCAGGCCGTTAAACGCCTCTTCCCTGAGGTGCAGATTACCATTGGTCCGGTCATCGAAAATGGCTTCTATTACGACTTCAAGCACGAGCGCACGTTCACTCCGGAAGATCTCGAGCAGATCGAAGTAGAGATGAAGAAAATCGTTGCCGAGAACCTCTCCGTCACCCGGGAAGAGGTCTCGCGCGCTGACGCCGTTCGTCTGTTCCACGACATGGGTGAGCATTATAAAGCAGAAATTATTGCAAGTATTCCTGCGGACGAAGGGATCTCACTCTATCGCCAGGGTGAATTTGTTGATCTGTGTCGGGGTCCACATGTGCCCTCCACGGGACGTATCTCGGCTTTCAAACTCACCGGCGTAGCCGGCGCGTACTGGCGCGGGGACGAACGCAATGAGATGTTGCAGCGCATCTACGGTACCGCGTTCGCCAGCGATAAAGAACTGCGTCAGCACCTTGCCCTGCTTGAAGAGGCAAAGCGCCGCGACCATCGTCGTCTGGGGAAAGAACTGGATCTCTTTAGCTTTCATCCGCTGGCACCCGGCAGTCCGTTCTTTCATCCCAAAGGCGCGTTCATCTACAATGAGTTGATTGCTTACATCCGTCGGCTGTATCAACGCTATGGCTATCAGGAAGTGGTGACTCCCCAGATCTTCGATGTCGAACTCTGGCATCGTTCTGGGCACATGGAAAATTATAAGGAAAACATCTTCTTCACCGAGATCGAAGGGCGAGATTTCGGGGTGAAACCGATGAACTGCCCGGGCCATATCCTTTTATACTCGGCGAAGAAGCATTCGTATCGGGACTTACCGCTACGCTACGCCGATTTTGCCCGGTTGCATCGTTTCGAGCGCTCTGGCGTGCTCTCTGGCTTGACGCGGGTGCGGTCCTTCGCTCAGGATGATGCCCATATATTCTGTACCCCGGAGCACATTGAGTTCGAAGTAGGTGGAGTCCTGCGCATGGTCAGCGAGGTGTATCACGCTTTCGCTTTCGAGGAAGTACGCTTTGACCTGTCCACCAGGCCACCAAAGCGGCTCGGCGATGATGCCACCTGGGACCAAGCGGAGGCAGCCCTGGCCGCAGCTTTGACGGGGAACGGGGTTACCTACCGCATCAATGCTGGGGATGGGGCGTTCTACGGTCCCAAGATCGATATCATCGTCTTCGATGCCCTGCGCCGCCCCTGGCAAGTCGCGACCATCCAGCTCGATTTCTTATTGCCAGAGCGCTTTGACCTGACTTATGTCAGTGCTGAGGGGACCGAAGCCCGTACGGTCATGATTCATCGCGCGGTCTTGGGTTCGATTGAACGCTTCCTGGGGGTCCTGATCGAGCACTGCGGCGGTAATTTCCCTTTGTGGTTAGCACCTGTGCAGGTCAAGATCCTGACGGTCACCGATAGTCAGGAGGCGTATGCCCGTAAGGTGCATGAACAGTTTCTCCGCGCCGGAATTCGCAGCGAGTTAGACCTACGTAACGAAAAGCTCGGCTACAAAATACGTGAAGCCGAAGTACAAAAAGTGCCGTATATGATCGTGATCGGCGACAAAGAAGTGAGCACAGCCACAGTTTCACCGCGGGGCCGCAAGGGAGAAAAAATTCCTCCCCTATCGGTAGAAGAATTTATGCCCCGTTTGGACGCTGAGCGTGTGCCGGGAGGTGCGCCATAGCCAAGGAAGCAGGAGTCCGGATCAATCAGCAAATCCGCTCACGCGAGGTGCGGGTCATCGATCCTGAGGGAAAACAAGCCGGGGTCATGACCCTAGGCGAAGCGTTGCGCATAGCTGAAAGCAAAGAACTCGATCTGGTAGAGGTGTCCCCGACGGCGACACCACCGGTCTGCCGGATCATGGACTACGGCAAGTTCCGCTACCTGCAAAAGAAAAAGGTCCAGGAGTCGCGCAAACACCAGACCCAAGTGTTGGTCAAAGAAGTCAAGCTCGGCTCGCGTACCAGCGAGCATGACATCGACTTCAAGGTCAACCACATTCGCCGCTTTCTCGAAAAAAAGCAGCGCGTCAAGGTGTCAGTCTTCTTCCGTGGCCGAGAGATCACCCACCCTGAGATTGGGAAAGAAATGATCGGGAAGGTGGTCGAGAAAGTCCAAGATATCGGTACGACAGAAGGGCAGGCCCGCATGGAAGGGCGCAATATGTCGGTCCTAGTAGTTCCGAGGTAATTTTATTATGCCAAAGATCAAAACCCGCCGCGGTGCGGCTAAACGCTTCAAAATCACAGGCACTGGCAAGGTGCGTCGCTGGCATGCCTATCGGCGACATATCCTTTCCACCAAAAGTCCGACACAGAAACGAGGCCTCCGTAAGCCCACCTTGGTGGATGCGACGAACGCAAAGGCGATCAAACGCCTGGTCCCGTACTTGTAGATCACAAGGAGACGGTTTCTATGCCACGAGCAAAACGAGGCTTCAAAGGACGGCATCGCAGAAAAAAAATTCTTAAGCTAGCCAAAGGCTTCACTGGCGGTCGCCGGCGCCAGTACCGCCAGGCACGGGAGACGGTCGAGCGCGGCCTTGTGTACGCCTACCGTGATCGTCGTACCAAGAAGCGCATGTTCCGACGGCTGTGGAACGTCCGTATCAATGCCGCTGCGCGATTAAATGGCATCACCTACAGTCGCCTGATTCATGGCCTAGCCCAAGCCCAGGTGATGATCGACCGCAAGATTCTTGCGGTTTTGGCAGTCCACGACCTCAAGGCATTCGCTGCCTCAAGGCATTCGCTGCGGTAGCAGAGTTAGCTAAGCAACAGCTCGCTGCTGCTTAGCCTCAGGACTGAGGACTGAGGATTGAGGACTGAGTGAACAGCATGAAAAAGCGCGAGGTCGTGAGTTCACGCTTGGCTAGTGTTCCTCAGGGGCTCTACTGTAGGGTGGGCACAGCCCACCATCCCACTGACTGCTGACCGCTAATTTATGGAAAGCGAACTAGCGCGCCTCCGTGATGAAGCTCTTGCTGCACTCGACACCTGCCGTGATGATGCGGACATCGAGGCCTTACGGGTGCGTTTTCTTGGGCGCAAGGGCGAGTTGACCGGGGTGCTGCGCGGCATCGGTGAGCTTCCCGTAGAACAACGACGCGTCATCGGCGAGACCGCTAATCAGATCAAGACGCTTGTGGAAGAACGTATTGTTGCTCTGCGCACTCGCTGGCAGGAGGAACAACGCGCTCGCAGCCTTGCGGCTGAGCGGATCGACATTACCATCCCTGGCAATCAGCGACCATACGGCTCTCTCCATCCCCTTTTGCAAGCGCTTGACGACACCGTGGCCATCTTCACCGCCATGGGGTTCGAGGTTGCCCGCGGCCCGGACATCGAAGACGACTACCACAACTTCGCCGCCCTTAACATTCCGGCTGATCACCCAGCTCGTGAGATGCAAGATACCTTCTTCATTGCGCCCGAGGTCGTGTTGCGCACCCATACCTCACCGGTGCAGATCCGCGTGATGGAGAGTCGCCAACCGCCACTGCAGATTATCGTTCCCGGCACGGTCTACCGCTGCGACGATGATGTCACCCATTCACCGATGTTTGTGCAGCTCGAAGGTTTGATGATCGGCAAGGATATTTGCTTTGCGCACCTGAAGGGAGTGCTGACTGCCTTCGTGCACACTATGTTCGGACCAGACACTCCGGTCCGTTTTCGGCCCAGTTATTTTCCCTTCACCGAGCCGAGCGCGGAGGTGGATATGGGCTGTGTGATTTGTGGAGGCAGGGACACGGGGTGTGCGGTATGTAAAGGCAGTGGCTGGCTCGAAGTGCTGGGCTCAGGTATGGTTCACCCCAATGTATTTCGCGCGGTGGGCTATGATCCTGAGCAGGTGTCCGGATTTGCGTTCGGCATGGGCATCGATCGTATCTCGATGCTGAGGTATGGGATCGACGACATTCGCTTGTTCTACCAAAATGATTTACGTTTTCTGCGGCAATTCTAGATGAAAGTCACGCTCAATTGGCTCCGCGAGTTCGTGCCCATCGAACTCCCACTCGACCGCTTGGCCGACCGACTTGCCATGGCCGGTCTTGAGGTCGAAGGGATGAGCGGACAAGGAGTCGCGCCGGTCACTATTGCGCAGCTCACCCGCATCGATGCGCATCCGCAGTCCGACCACCTGGTAGTGTGCCACGTCACCACCGGTGGGGAGACTCTGCCGGTCGTGTGTGGCGCGCCCAACATGAAAGTAGGCGATAAAGTAGCGCTCGCGACGGAAGGCACGACCCTCCCTGACGGACAAAAGGTGGAGCGCGCTGAGATTCGCGGTCAAATGTCCTGTGGGATGTTGTGTTCAGAAGCAGAGCTTGGCATCTCGCAGGATCATAGTGGCCTACTCATCCTACCGGCGGAAGCAGAGTTAGGGCAGCCAGTGTTTGCCTTCCTGGGGTTGCGCGACACCATTCTTGATATCGCCATTACTCCCAATCGGGGCGATTGTCTCAGCGTTCTGGGGCTCGCCCGCGAAATTGCCGCCCTTACCAGCGTACGGCTGCACGCCAAGACTCCCACAGTGCGCGAGCGGGGTGCGGCCATTACGGAGCAGGCCAGGGTGCGGATTGACGATCCGGACTTGTGCCCGCGGTATGCCGCGCGCGTGGTGACCGGGGTCCAAACTGCACCTTCACCGGTGTGGATGCGCTGGCGCTTGGAGGCGGTAG
>JACQEL010000180.1 GCA_016200595.1 Deltaproteobacteria bacterium | reverse complement strand
TGAGTCGAAGGATAAGAACTACGTTGAACGTGCCTTTGCACATCTGCTGAACTTGTTACCCCAAGGCTGTGTGGTGAAAACTGAAGGTTGATGAGGTTGCTATGTTGATGAGGAGGTGCCTATGGGAAAAAACGTGCAACACTGGCTTAGTGGTGGGTTGCTGGCCTTGCTGTTACTTACCCCGACACTCGCGCGGGCAGACTATCTAGAAGACGCCGGCATGGGGACAGCCACTGTACTGGCAAACGTGCTCTATATGCCAACCAAGCTGGTCTACGCTACTTTAGGAGGCATTACTGGCGGTTTTGCTTACCTGTTGACTGGGGCAAACTACGAAGTGGCCAAAAGAGTGTGGACACCCTCACTCGGCGGCAATTATGTACTGGTCCCTGAGCAGTTGCGTGGTAACCAGCCGATTTATTTCAGTGCGCCAGCGACGCCGTAACCTCACTCTTCTCTTCCACGGCTTGTGAAAAAAGTATTTTGGGGCCTGCTGGCCTTGATCGGTATCGGCATTGCTTTTGTCGGGGTGCGCTACTCCCAGCTCCGCACCGCAGCGCGGCTCTGGGAAGGCCCGGTGCCGGAGATTCTTAGCGAGAAGCTCGATAAGCAAGCCGACACCATGACGGTCGAATTTACTTCGCGTATCGACGCGCCAATAGCGGCGGTGCTGCGGGCGTTCAGCGAACCGGAACGCTCGGCGGAATTCAGCACCATCGTGCGCTACTCCAAATTGCTCAAGAGCGAAGGCAATCACAAAGTGGTAGAGTTCGAAATGGTTATTCTCGGACAGCCTCAGCGGTTTACGCTGGAGTTCACCTTCCTCCCCGAGGAACAGCGGGTAGAGGTAAAGACCGTGGAAAACCAACTCACTGACTTCAGTGGCGAGTATCGCCTGGCCCCTTCGCCCGATGGCACGAAAACGCTGCTGACCTATAACGGAACTTCCAAGGACAAGGTGAAACTCCCTATCCCTTTGGCTTTGCAGAAGAGCGCTCTGCGTGAGACGTTTGTTTCCACGATCCAGGCGTTGAAGAAGGGCCTGGCGACGCAAGGACAGTGAAAAGTGAAAAATGAAGAGTGCTTCATCCTCTCATTCTTCTCATTCTTCATTTTGCCCCTCTCCTTCGTCACTCTTCACTCTTAATTCTTCATTGTTCTGCACGATGTCGTCCCGGCGCTCGCGTAAGAATTGCGCGACACTAGCACTCGTCCGCAGTAACATTTCCAGATAGGCAACTTCGTCATCGGTCAAGGCAGCCACAGCCTGATGATAGGCGCCTAAAGCCGCCAACAGCTCCGCGTTTTTCTCCGGAATGACCTCGAGGCGCTCAGTCAGACAGCCATTAATCCGCTCTGCCAGAGTTTCCAGCATTTTCCCGTGCTCCTCGGTGATCCGATTCGAGAGCATGTCTTGCCACAGGATCTCAACTGCGTAGCGGGCTGGGTGGTCGCGACGCAACCCGGCGCTGAGTTGGTACAATTGAGCGGCTAAAGCCTGAGCCGTTGGCGGACGTTTGCGCGAAACCAACGCATTCGCCTTCAGCAGACGTTCGTGAAAGCGAGCGAGACTGTGATATTCGACCAACTGGGCAATCAGGTCATCAAATTCTTTTATCGTGAGTTGAGCCATAGCTAATCTCCTTCTTTCCACCACTCCCCGGCGGATAATGACAAAAACCCGAGGTTCTCGCAACAAACCTCTCTGCTTGCACCAGATAGCGGAGTAATCTAAAGACACATAAAAGCGATTTGGGGGTTCTTATGTCCGACCATGATAAGATTTTGGAGATCATTCGCCTGAAAGACCGGGCGCCGATTGCGCTCGATCCACGTAAGACCGCCTTGCTCATTATTGACATGCAGCGGTACTTTGTCAGCCCGCATTACCCGCTCATGCAGACCTTCGAGAAGCTCGTGCCCGGAGTGACGGCGGGCTACTGCGAGCGGGTCAACGCAACGGTGATCCCCAATATTAACCGTTTGCAAGCCTGCTGCCGCGCTCAGCATCTGCCCGTTATGTACACCGCTATCGGCTCGTGCCTAGCGGATGGCCAAGATCTGAACCGCATGTGGAAAGACCTCGACCATTTGAGCCTGGAAGTGTTGGGTCAACGTATGTTTCCCCGGGTGGATGACCCCAGCTGGCAGGTTGACGACAGTCTGGCTCCGTTGCCTGGTGAATTGGTACTGAATAAGACCTCCAGCGGAACGTTGAACTCTACTATGCTCGATCAGACTTTACGCAACATGGGTGTGGAGTCACTGATTGTCAGCGGGGTGACCACTGATGTCTGTGTTGAAACTACAGCCCGAGACGCAGCCGACCGCGGGTTCCAGGTCATTATCGTCGAAGACGCCTGCACGGCCTTTAGCGAAGATCTGCACAGAGCGGCGCTCCAAGCCTTTAGTCTCGCCTTCGGCCGGGTGCGGAAGACCGAAGAGGTTGTGCAATTGTTGTCACGGGCAAGTCACCTGTGACGTTGAAGCCCCCATTCACTCTGCGACAGGCTTACAGCGGTTTGCACTTGCCTGAAGAGAGACAGAAGGTAGGCCGGAATAAGCGGAGCGTTTCCGGCAGAGCCGAGCACGCCGGGAACGGCCTGCGGCCTTATCCCGGCCTACGACTGCAAGCGGCTGCTGAGATGGGCGGTCATTTTTTCTCTCTTTTGCGCGAGAGGGAATTTACACAAAGAGTGCAGTCTGACACTTATGATTGAAACGGATGTTTATGAAAGCACTGCTTTTCTCTAACCAGCGCCGCAAGGACGAGCCGGCCCCTGAGCACCTTCCCGGTCTCTCTCACCTCCAGCTCACGGACGTCCCTGTCCCGGATTTGCCCGACGAAAACTGGGCAGTGATCAAGAGCAAAATTGCCGGGATCTGCGGCAGTGACCTCGGCTTTTTGCAAGGAAAACCGATGCCGGCAGCGGAACCGTACTTCAAGCTCCCGATCATCCCCGGTCATGAACTGTTTGGCGAAGTGGCCGTGCTCGGCAAGAAAGTCCGTGGTCTCCAGGTTGGCCAACGAGTATCGATTGACCCGACGCTCGGCTGCCGGGAGCGCGGCTTCAAAACGCTCTGTCCGCAATGTCGTAGTGGCAACCCGGGGATTTGCGAACACCTGGCTGAAGGCAGGCTCAGCCCCGGTCTGCTCATCGGTATCTGTAGAGACACCGGCGGCGGCTGGGGAGAGTTCTTCGTCGCGCCCAGTCATCGGCTGTTCCCCGTACCTGATAAGATTAGCGACGACGAAGCCTCTTTGTTGGAACCGTTCTCGGTCTGTTTGCGGGCGGTGTTGAACAACCCGCCACAGAAAAAAGAGCTGGTGGTAGTCATCGGTGCCGGCACTATTGGTTTAATGAATATTGCGGCCCTCAAAGCGGTCGAACCCACCTGCCGGATTGCCTGTGTCGCGAAGTATCCAGCCCAGGTCGAACTCGCTCATACTCTAGGGGCTGAACACATCATCGATTCGCAGAACGACGACGTTATGGGGCGTGTTGGCGAACTGGCGCAGACCAAGGTCTATAAGCTCTCCAGCGGTGGTGCGGTACTCGCTGGTGGCGTGCGGCTAGTTTATGACACGGTGACGAATACGACTACGCTTAACCAGTCGTTGCGTATGGCTCGCGGAAAGGGGAGCGTGGTCATTTTAGGATTGGCGGCTCTCCCCAAAGAGGTGGACTGGACGCCAATCTGGATGAAAGAAATCTCCGTGGTCGGGAGCCTCATCTATGGGGTAGAAATGTTCAAAGGCAAAAGAGCCGATACCTTTGTCCGCGCCATTGATTTTCTCGCCCGTCGCCGTGCGGACCTCACGCCCGTGCGGCCACGCAAATATTCGCTCGACCACTATCGCGAGGCACTCCTCGAGGCCGCGAGTAAGAAAACCTCAGGTGCAGTCAAGGTGTCGTTCGCATTTTGAGGAACAAATATGCAGTGCCCGCACTGTCAGCATCCGAATACTGAGACGGCGAAATTCTGTGAGGAGTGTGGCAACAGACTGGTGCGCATGTGTCCGGCGTGTGGGCAGGAGGTGAGCCCGACGGCCAAGTTCTGTCCTGAATGCGGCACTCTCCTCGCCACCCAAACTCAACCAGTTGCCAGTTCTCAGTCGTCAGTTGTCAGTCCCCAGCCTCTGACCCCTAGCCTCCAACAGCCAGACCCCGGACCTCGGACCTCGGACCTCGGACTCCGGACGCCTCCGCCTTTGGCGGAACGTATCCTGGTGGAGCAAGCTACCCTGGTAGCAAGAGACTCGGTCGAAGGTGAGCGAAAGACAATTACCGCTCTCTTCGCTGACATCAAAGGCTCAATGAATTTGATCGAAGACATCGATCCCGAAGAGGCGCGCTCGCTTATCGACCCAGTGCTCACACTCATGATGGATGCCGTTCATCGCTACCAAGGGTATGTCGTCCAATCCACAGGTGACGGCATCTTCGCCCTTTTTGGTGCGCCTATTGCTCACGAAGATCACCCCCAGCGGGCGCTGTATGCCGCCTTGCGTATGCAAGAAGAAAGCAAGCGACACGCTGAGAGACTCCGGCAAGAGAAAGGACTCAATCTGCAAATCCGCGTAGGCATCAACACTGGCGAGATGGTGCTCCGTTCAATTCACACCGATGATCTCCACGCCGAATATGCACCGGTGGGACACTCGACGAGTCTCGCTTCTCGCATGGAAAACCTCGCCACCCCGGGTTCGATTGTCGTGAGCGAGCATACCTACAAGCTGACCGACGGCTACTTCGAGTTTAAGTCTCTTGGTCCGGCACGGGTAAAAGGCGTCAGTGAGCCAATCAATATCTACGAAGTGCTGGGAGTCGGACCGCTGCGCACGCGGCTCCAGGTCTCGGCGCGACGAGGATTGGTACGCTTCGTC
>JACQEL010000220.1 GCA_016200595.1 Deltaproteobacteria bacterium | reverse complement strand
GGGCATTTTTCAACAGCATCATAAATTCCCTGGCTACCCTCGTCGCCTCGCGCTGCGAGGCGACGAGCGCCGTGGCACGGCGCGTGATGGTAGCCCGGCCTTTCAAGGCCGGGCGGGGGAGGGCTACCCACGAAGTCGGGAAGTTATTAAAGTTTCGTTCCTACGCGCTTCCAGCACTCCCCGCATGTCACGCAGGTCGGTCTCGCCGACCAACAAGAGAAGAGGATATGAATGGCTTTTTTGACCCGGTTCCAGCGCATGAGTCAACACGCAGATCGTTACCGCTGGTATGCGTTGGGCTTTACCACTTTGTGCCAAGCGGCAGCGAATGTCCTCTCTGCCGCCTTCGGTCCTATCGCGCCGTTCCTGCAGAAGGATTTCCAAATCAGCCGCGCTGAGGTTGGGCTGATCTCCGCGGCGATGTCCTTGACCTCAGCCCCGTCGGCGTTGTTCGGTGGACGAGCGGCGGATCGCGTCGGCGAGCGTCGGGTGTTGATTCTCTCCGGTCTGGTCACGGCTCTCGCGGCGGTGGCCATCTCGCGCAGCGGCGGCTATTGGAGCCTGGTGGCCAGTTGCTTGCTGCTCGGCTTGGGCAACGGCGTGCAGAATCCGGCCGGCAGCGCCGCGATCATGCGTTGGTTTCCGCCACGCCAACGCGGCGTGGCCATGGGCATCCGCCAGACTGGGGTGCCGCTCGGCGGCATCTTCGCGGCCAGTCTCGCGCCAGTCCTGGCCCTGACCTACGGCTGGCGCGCTGTCTATATCTTCGGTGGAGTGGTGGCGTTTGTGGGAGCCGGTCTGATCTTCGTTGCCTACTACGACCCACCACGCACGATACATACTGGTGCGGTGGCAGTGCGCTCTTTTCGTGATCTCGCCTACGACAAACAGCTGTGGTGGCTGGGCCTCATCTTCAATTGTCAACTTTTTACCCAATCGGCAGTGACGACGTATTTCGTCCTCTTCTTACACGAAGCGTTGGATACGCCTGTAGTCGGAGCAGCCGCGCTCTTGGCGCTCGTGAATGGAGCGGCGATGGTAGCACGGATTGGTTGGGGGTTGCTCAGTGATCGGTTTTTCCAGGGGAGGCGGCGACCCGTACTCTTCATTATCGTGCTGCTCACCGTCTGCAGTACCCTTGGCGCTGCGGCTCTGCCGCGTCATACGCCGTGGTTTGTGGCCGCGGGCTTAGCGGTGCTGCTGGGGGCGTCCGCCTTTGCCTGGACTGGGGTGCTTGGTACCCTGGTTATTGAGACCGCAGGGCGGGAGTCAGCCGGCTCGGCGATTTCCTGGGTGCAAGTCCTGGCGACGCCGGCCTCCTTGCTCGGTCCTCCTCTCTTTGGTTTGTTGACCGACCGCACAGGAACCTACCGCCTCGCCTGGCTGACCCTTGCGGTAGTGGGCATAGTGGGCTTCTTCGCCCTGTACCGGGTGACAGAGGAGGCCGCTTAAAGTAACTATAGATGTGGTGCATTAGTAAAAGGGAGGTGCATTATGAAGATCACCCGTTTCTACGCCACCGAGAGTGGCGAGTCCCGGTTTGTCGAGATCGATATTCCCATTGAGCATGGGCGGCGAGATGCCGATGGCAACATCTTGCGTTTTTCCCACAGCTATTCCTCACCTGATGTGTGCTTTGCGGAGTTGCCGGATGGCATGGTGCAAGGTTGGCATCATGCGCCGGCGCGACAGATCGTGGTCGTGTTGTCGGGGGAACTTGAGGTCGGCACCACCGATGGACAAACCCGGCGGTGGCGTGCGGGGGGAGCATTTCTGGCCAGCGATTTGACTGGGCAAGGACACACGACCAAAACGGTTGGCGGTCCCGCACGCCTACTCTTTGCCCCGCTACCCGAAGATTTCGATATCGAGCGTTGGTCAGCCGAACAATGAAATACCGACTGTGATTGCTGACCGAAAACCATTTAGGGAGTGGCACTATGAAGGATGAACAAACTCAGTCCTTGATGCTATCGGGATGTCGGGTGCTCGACTTCACCCAGTACCTGGCCGGGCCCACGGTGACACGGCTCATGGCGGAGATGGGCGCGGAGATCATTAAAGTGGAGTTGGCGCCGATGGGCGATCCGGCACGCCTGTTGCCGATGGTCAAGTCGGGACGTAGCGGTTATTTCGTCCAGCAGAATCGCGGCAAGAAAAGTCTGTGCCTCGATTTTGACAAACCGGAGACGCTCGACATCCTGCGCAGTCTGGTGACAAAGGTAGATATCGTGGTCGAGAACTACGGCCCCGGCGTCCTCAAGAAGCGGGGACTGGATTACGATGCTCTGAAGCAACTCAATCCCCGTCTCATCATGGCTTCGATCTCAGCCTTTGGCCGTAACAGCCCTCTGGCGCACAAAACCGGGTACGACTTCATCGCCCAGGCTTTTTCCGGCCTCATGCACATGAACGGTGAGCCTGATGGACCGCCGATGTTTGTCGGGATGGCCATGGCTGATGTTGGCAGCGGGGTGCACGCTTTTGCGGCTCTCGGGTATGCGCTTTACAACCGGGAAAAAACCGGCATCGGCCAGTACATCGATATTTCGATGGTTGACGCCGTCTATCACATGCATGATTTCGGCCTGCAGAGTTATTCGATCAGCGACGGCGAGTTTATCCCTAAGCGGATGGGCAAGTATCACAATCAGATTTGTCCGTGTGGCGTCTTCAAGGCCCCCAATGGCTGGATTTTCATTCTGGTGCTCGATCGTCAGTGGGCCAATATGGTGAAAGCCATGGGCCGGCCGGAGTTACTCGACGATCCCCGTTTTGCGACGGGCGCGGATCGCGTGAAGAACCGCGATGCACTGAACCCCCTCATTCAGGAGTGGTTCTTGTCATTTCCCAGTGACGAAGCCGCGTTGGCCGTGCTTGAGGAACAGCGGATTGCTTGCGCTCCGGTGCTCTCGGTGGTTGAGACGATCAATCATCCATACTTCAAAGCACGCAACATGGTCCGGACGGTGCCCGATCCGATCCTCGGCGAACTCACCATTCCGGGATTTCCCTTGAAGTTTTCCGCCTATCCTGATCTGCCGGACATCCAAGCCCCACTCCTAGGGCAACATGGTGCTCAGGTACCCAGGATGCGTCCAAATGCAAATAGAAGGTAACATCGACGAGCACGCCGGGAACGGCCTACGGCCTTATCCCGGCCTACGACTGAAAAACGCTCTGTCTTCCCGCTCAAATGAAAACCGCTGTAAGACACCCCTCCGCTCACTTCACCATCCTGCGCGGTTTGGGATGGTCATAGCCAACGATGGGATGGGGCCGGTACGGCGCCTCCAGTGCCGCTACTTCTTCAGCACTCAGCTTGATATCGACCGCGGCAAAGACCTGCTTGAGATGATGGGTCTTGGTAGCCCCTACGATCGGTGCGGTGACCCCTGGCGCCTGGAGAATCCAGGCGCAGGCGAGTTGGGTTGGCGTCACTCCACGTTCCTTAGCAATCTTTTGCGTCGCAACCGCGATCTCGTAATCATTGTCATGGAAATACAGGTTTCTCGCCATTTCGTCGGTCTGTGCCCGCTTGGTCGGTCCCTCGCCGGGCGCACGCGTACGATCTCCCTCCAGGAAGCCGCGTGCGAGCGGACTCCAGGGGATGAGGGCGACGCTCTGATCGATGCACAGCGGGTTCATTTCCCGCTCTTCCTCGCGATAGATAAGGTTGTAGTGGTTCTGCATCGTCACAAAACGGTGCCAGCCATGCTCCTTGGCCGTATGCAGAGCTTTGCCAAATTGCCATGCTGCCATGCTGCTGGCACCGAGATAGCGCACCTTGCCCGCACGCACCAAAGAATCGAGGGCCTCCAGGGTCTCTTCAATCGGTGTGGTGTAGTCCCAGCGGTGGATCTGGTAGAGGTCGATGAAATCCATCTTGAGGCGGCGCAAGGAATTCTCACAAGCCTCGATGATGTGCTTGCGACTGAGCCCGCGGCGGTTGGGCCCAGGCCCCATCGGGCCGTTGACCTTAGTGGCGACGACGATATCGTCGCGCGTGGCCATCTCGCCGAGCCACCGGCCGGTAATCTCCTCGCTGACGCCAGTTGAGTAGACGTCGGCGGTATCGAAGAAATTAACGCCGGCTTCGAGCGCGGCGGCGAAATGCTCACGCGCCACGTCGGCCCCCACGGTCCACTCATGCAGCCCAGGCAGATGCGTGAGACTGTTATTCCGGTATTCCCAAGTTTAGTGTACTGCATAGGTTCTCCACCTGAGGTGAATCATGAACAATTGGTGAATAACAGCGGTTTGCACCTGGATGAAAAGAGACAGAAGGTAGGCCGGAATAAGCGGAGCGTTTCCAGCCTCGACGAGCCCGCCGGGAACGGCTTGCGGCCTGATCCCGGCCTACGACTGAGAAAACGGTCTGTCTCCTCGCGCAAATGAAAACCGCTATAGACGACAAATTTACGCAATCGGCTCGATATGGCCCCAGACCACGGCCAAGACGGTCGCGCCATTCTTGGTGGTGACGGTGTGTACACAGCCATTGGGTCGGTAGTTCATGTTGCCCGTGGCAACAGTACCGGCTTCATCCGCGACAGCCCCCTCGACTAAGAAAATCAACTCATCGCCGACATGGCGATGCGGGGGTAATGAGGCGCCGGGCTCAAAGCGCCCCAGAATGCAGCGGCGGGCGGTCGCCTGATCCTCCCAGACCCGCTTCTGCCGGACACCGGGAAGCGCCTCGAACCACGGCAAATCACTGACCACGAAAACTTGCGACGGTGGCGCACTGCCCCTTTCCGTGGCTGGCTCAACACCACCGGTGATGATAGCCAGCACGGTTGCGCCCTGCGGACTGGAAACGGTGTGGACGCAGCCGTTGGGCCGATACCCCATACTGCCCGCAGTGACCGTGCCGAACTCATCCGCCAACGCGCCTTCAAGGACAAAGATCAGTTCATCGCCGGCATGCCGATGGAGGGGGAGGCCCGCGTTAGGCTCGATGCGGCTCATGACCGCCCGCCGCTTCGTCTGTTCATCGGCCCAGAGGTGTTTCATGCGGACTCCGGGTTGCACCTCCTGCCAGGCGCGGTCGCCGATTGAGATAATTTGCGAGAGTGGACTCTGTTGCGTTGCCATGGTGTTTCTCCTTTCTTGAAGTCTTCTGCTGTCGTGCGTATCTCCCTCATAAGGGAAAAGATCGTGGAGTCCTTCTGTCATCTCACCTCAGGCTCCAACTCGGCTAGTAGGCCGCTCACATCCAAGGCCTGGCGGCCCATCTTGAGTTCTCCCTCGGCATTACGCGGCCAGGCCGCGGAGAGTCGGTCGGCATAGAGTTCTACCCCGTTGCCGTCGGGGTCGGCCAGATAGATGGCCTCAGAGACCCCATGGTCGGCTGTGCCCTGCAGAGGGTAATGGGCCTCCAGCAAGCGCTTCAACGCCTTGGCCAGTTCTTGGCGATTAGGGTAAAGGATGGCGAAATGATACAGCCCGGTATGCCCGGGTGGGGGTGGGCTCGCTCCCTCGCCTGCCCACGTGTTGAGGCCAATGTGATGATGGTAGCCGCCGGCCGAGAGAAAGACCGCCGAGTCACCGTAGCGCATGGTGACCTCGAAGCCCAACACGTCACGGTAAAAGGCCAACGAACGTTCAAGGTCGGCGACGGTGAGGTGGATGTGGCCGATTTTGGTCTGCGAGTGAATAGGCGTAGAGATCTCAGTGTTATTTTTTGTCATGGTAGTGCCCTCCATTTTTACTTAGGCCTGCCTCCCTAGCTTCGTTCTCGACGTTACCTCTTCTTTCCAGCTAAATGGAGTAGGGCTGGAGAAGATTACCTATAGCGGTTTTCAGTTGCATGCATCCTTCCCTGTAGGGGCGATCCTTGTGATCGCCCAAGAGGGGTATGGGGCAGGGCCAATACAAGATTCGCCCCTACACTTGATTTCAGGTCTCATCCAAATGAAATTCGCTATAAAATCCCTAGATGTTCTGTATCAGCTCTAAGGTGGTCCCGTCCGGGTCCCAGAAGTACACGGCCTTTGCCTTACCGTATCCCTCCAGGTCAAAGAGTTGCGGTGGTGAGAAAAACTTTACGCCGCGCTCGCGGAGTTCTGTGTAGGTCTGCTCGATGTCCTGCACCCAAAAGGCTACCTCAGTGATCCCGGGATTGGTCAGCCGAGGATAGGGCCTCTGTCCATCTCCTGCTGGCTCGACAAAATGTAAGAGTTCCAGCGGTGGCCCTTTGAGCGCGGTTTCGCTGCGCAGGTACACCACCCTGAGTTTGACCCCTTGCTCACGCGTGAGCGTATCAGCTTCGTCTCCTGCGATCACGAGGTCTCCCAGCACTTTCAAGCCGAGGATATCGCGGTAGAAGCGTAAAGCTTGGTCCATATTGCTCACGGTGATGCCAATGTGCGCGACAGCTCCAAGCATTGAGTTGCCTCCTTATTCGGGGATATGTCCGGACTCTCTTCCTCGAAACCGGAATGCACGACTTTAGGACACTGTTCGTAGCTGCGCGGGTAGGGGCGAAGCATTTGCCCCGTATAAACCAACGCCGTGGGGAGCCTGACACGCAAATGCTTCGCCCCTACGGTGGACAGGCGCTAGGGTCGTGTGTACCAATCTCTTGCCTCTTGGTTTAGCACTCCGAGAAGGCAGATACAAATGGTTCTTTCTTGACAAAAGGGGAGGGAGCAGGACATGGTAGCGTTAGGATAAAATAAAGGAGAGAACTGTATGCCGAGAGTCAGCGAGATTCCTTTTGCCCAGGTCGATCCGGAGTTGCAGGCGGTTATGCGCGAGTACGACAAAGAGTTAGGTGGCTCGGAGTTCGTGCAGGTCTTTGCCCATGCGCCAGAAGTGTTCAAGTCATTCATCAATTTCTACTTTCCGCTGGTGACGACTACACGCGGCAGCGTCGATATGAAGCTCACCGAACTGGCGCGGCTCAAAGTGGCGGAGAAGAATGAGTGTAACCTGTGACTGCACGCCCGGTTTGCCTTGGCAAGGCAACAAGGATTAACGGAAGAGTTGATTGCGGAGATTCCTCACTACCAGGACAGTGCACTCTTGATGCCCCGCGAGAAAGCCGCGATCCGTTATGCGGAAGTGCTGGCCGGAGATCACCGCCAGGCCTCACAAGAATTGTTTAACGAACTCCGCGAATATTTCACCGAGCCGGAAATCATCGACTTGGGATGGCGGATTGTCACGTTTGTCGGCTATGGCCGCTTCATTCACACCTTGGGGTTGGAGATAGGGAAGACGTGTCCGCTTGCTTAGGGCTAGAGACCAAATAACTTCCTGATTTTCGATCTCCCGCCGGGGAATAAATTCCCTGGCTACCCTCGGCGCCTCGCGCTGCGAGGCGTGGAGCGCCGGTGCACGGCGCGTGGTGGGAGCCCGGCCTTTCACGACACGGTTACTAAATACCCAAATGTTGTTTTTGCCCGACGTGTCAGCGTCGGGCGACCAGCCTGACGCCGGGACAGCCCGGCCTTCCATCCAGCCCCAGCGGGGCTGTTGATTGTAGCCGGGGGATTTATGATGCTGTTGAAAAATGCCCAAACGCCCTTTACGTCCGACGCTAAAGCATCGGGCTACCCTCATGCCGCCGGCTGAAGCCGGCTCTCAGCCCCTGCGGGGCGGTTGAGGGTAGCCGGGGGATTTATCCCCCGGCGGAGGTGCGGAGTTTATCAA
>JACQEL010000219.1 GCA_016200595.1 Deltaproteobacteria bacterium | reverse complement strand
TTCTATCGCTGTCCGCATCGCCAAGGGTGAAACGCGCAAACGACCAGACGGCACCTGCAGCACTCTAGGTAGAACTACCTTTTCGCTAGGAAGCGGTGGGGCTGGGCGCGGAGAGGGGGCTGGAGCCGCTGGTGGTGGTGGTGCCGCAGGTTTTGGCTTCGCCTCAGGCGCTGCACCGGTAGCCACTGGTTGACCGTCAGAGAGAATTAGTGCCAGGACCGTGCCCACCGGGACTTTCTCACCTTCCTGTACGACGATGGTCTGGATGACTCCTGCTTCGAATACTTCGATCTCGACCGCGGCTTTTTCGGTGTCCACTACGGCGATAATATCTCCGCGCTTTACCGCATCGCCTGGCTTAACCAGCCACTGGATCAGGGTGCCGGCGTCCATGTCGGCACCGAGCGACGGCATACGGAACTCAGCCACGGCTTCCCACCATCTGGCGTACAGTCTCGACAATGGTGTGCACCTGTGGCAGGGCCGCCTCTTCCATGTGCTTCGCATACGGCATCGGCACCTCAGCGCTGCACACCCGTGCCACCGGCACATCGAGTTCGTAGAATGCACTCTCCATGATGCGAGCACTGAGTTCGGCCGAGATGCTGCCGCTGCGCCAGCCTTCGTCAATGATCACGGCTCGATGGGTTCGGAGAATTGAAGCCAGAACCGTTGCCGTGTCGAGCGGACGCAAGCTACGCAGATCGACAACTTCAGCACTGACGCCCGTACCGGCGAGTTCCTCAGCAGCTTGCAGGACCTTGCTAAGTGTGCCGCCATAGGTGATGAGGCTGACATCTGTTCCGGCGCGGCGCACCACCGCTGTATCGATGTCCACGGCCCCTGCGTCGGCCGCGAGTTCACCCTCCATATTGTACAGTCCACCATGTTCGAAGATCAGCACCGGATCGGGATCTTGCAGGGCCGTCCACAGCATGCCGCGGGCATCCGCCAACGTGGCAGGGGTTAACACCTTGATGCCCGGAATATGCGCGTACCAGCCTTCGAGACTGTGTGAATGTTGAGCGGCCAGTTGGCGCCCAGCCCCAGTCGTCATGCGGATCACCAGCGGAATGTTGAACTGCCCGCCCGACATGTGGAGCATAGTCGCCGCGTTATTGACGATTTGATCCAGCGCCAACAAGCTGAAATTGACCGTCATAATCTCCACGATCGGGCGCATGCCACCCATCGCCGCGCCAATGCCCGCACCGACGAAAGCTGACTCCGAGAGCGGAGTGTCACGAATGCGCTCGGGACCAAACTCCTCTAAGAGCCCTTTGCTCACCGCAAAACAGCCGCCGTAACGACCGACATCCTCGCCCATGAGGAACACCCGCGGGTCACGGTGTAGGGCGTCGCGCAGTGCTTGGCGCATCGCTTCGCGGTAGGTGATACGAACTGTCTTGGCCTCCACTGTCATGCCTGCACCTTCTCGGAATAGACAAACTTCGTCAGGTCTTCGACCGGTTCCCAGGTACCGGTCTCGGCAAATTCAACCGCCTTGGCGACCTCGGTGGTAATGTCCTCTTCGATTCGCTTCAGATCTTCCTCATTGAGCAAGCCGAGTTCCTGCAAACGGGCTTGAAACACCGCGATCGGATCACGGGTCTTCCACTGCTCAACCTCTTGCTTGTCGCGATAGAGTTGGGGATCATACATGGAGTGTGCGCGAAACCGGTAGGTGCGAAACTCTAAGAAACAAGGTCCTCCTCCCGAGCGCACGGTTAACACGGCCCGTTGCGTTGCCTCCTCACAAGCCATGACGTCCATGCCATCAATCGGCCAGGCCGGCATCTCGTAGCTGGTCGCCTTGAGACAGAGGTCCGTTTCCGACTCCGAGCGCTTCAGCGCGGTTCCCATTGCATACAGGTTGTTCTCACAGCAAAACAACACGGGCAGCTTCCATAACGCCGCCAGGTTCAGGCATTCATGGAACTCGCCTTCAGCGACTGCGCCTTCGCCAAAGAAGCACGCGGTCACACGTGGGCGGCCTTGCAGTTTATCGGCAAGCGCCAGCCCAACTGCTACGGGCAGTCCGCCGCCGACGATCGCATTCCCCCCATAGAAGCGTGTCGCCGCATTGAACAGATGCATCGAGCCGCCACGGCCGCGACTGCAACCTTCTTGTTTGCCATACATTTCGGCCATGATCGAGGTCGCAGACACACCACGTGCCAACGCGTGACCATGCTCACGATAGGTGGCGACGATCGCGTCGTCTGGTTCGAGGGCCTGCAGAGCGCCAACCGCTACTGCTTCCTCGCCGATGTACAGATGGAGAAACCCGCGAATCTTGGTCGCGCTATAGAGTTCCGCGCACTTCTCTTCGAAGCGACGGATCCGCAGCATCTCGCGTAGGAGAAATAACGAATGGTGGCGATCGAGCGGTGGTGACTGAAAAGCAACCTGTTGGCTCATGTTTCGCCCTCTAGTGTCGAGATATCGCCTTCGGGTAGGCCAAGTTCACGCGCTTTAAGCAAACGGCGCATGATCTTGCCACTGCGTGTCTTTGGTACACTGCTGACGAAGTCGATCTCTTTGGGCGCGACCACCGCCCCTAAGCGTTTACGGGCAAAGCCGAGCACCTCGCGCCGGAGGTCTTCACTCGGCTCGTGCCCTGGTTTCAGCGAGACGAACGCCTTTACGACTTCACCTGCGACGGGGTCAGGTTTGCCGATCACACCAACCTCTGCTACGGCGGGATGCTCCATGAGGGCACTCTCGACCTCAAACGGACCAATCAGATGGCCAGACGACTTAATCACGTCATCAGCGCGACCGACAAACCAAAAGTATCCATCCGCATCGCGCTTCGCGAGATCCCCCGTGAGATACCAACCGTCGGCAAAACACTTCTTATAGCGTTCTTCTTCATGCAGATAGCCGCGAAACATCGAGGGCCAGCCGGGCCGCAGGGCAAGCTCTCCTTCAATACCTGGTTCGCTCACGACCTCGACACGTCCATCTTTCTCACGGCGTACGATGCCCGCTTCGATCCCAGGCAACGGCCGCCCCATAGAACCTGGCCTGATATCCATAGCCGCGTAGTTGGCGATCATGATGCCGCCGGTTTCGGTCTGCCACCAGTTGTCATGAATGGGGAGGCCAAAGGCTTCTTGTCCCCACACCACCGCTTCCGGGTTGAGCGGCTCGCCCACACTGGCGATGAAACGGAGGCGATCGCATACATATTTGCGGGCGACCTCGGCCCCGACTTTCATCATCATACGTACCGCGGTCGGCGCAGTGTACCAGACGGTTACTTTTTGATCCCGCAGGATGTTGTACCACCGCTCCGCGTCGAAGTCCGCTTCGTCAATAATGCTGGTAATGCCATGGGTCAGCGGGGCAATGATGCCGTACGAAGTCCCGGTCACCCACCCTGGGTCTGCAGTGCACCAGTAGATGTCACTCGGGTGGAAGTCGAGTGCGATGATGCCAGTCATGTGGTGAGCAACGACAGCCTGATGCACGTGCATCGCGCCTTTGGGCTTGCCGGTGGTGCCACTGGTGAAGTGCAGGAGGGCCAAATCTTCGGGGTCGGTGGGTGGGATAGCGAAGCGGTCATCTGCTTCTCTCATCAGACGGTGAAAGTCCTGCGTATCGGGAATTGCACGAGTCTCTTCAGGGGTACCGATCAACAGCACATGTTGCAGACCAGGAAGGGAGGCGCGCAGCTCAGCGACTTTACGCTTATAGAGAGGAGCGGTAGTGACCAACACCTTGCCATCGCCGAGGCTTAATCGTTGCCGAATAGGCTCCGGCCCAAAGGCTGAAAATAGCGGACAGAAAACACTGCCGTTTTTCAAGGTGCCGAGAGCACTGATATAGAGTTCGGGAATGCGTCCGGCTAGGAGGAAAACTCGGTCGCCTTTGCCGACACCGAGATTCTTGAGCAGGTTAGCGAAACGGTTGGTGAGCGCACTCAACTCGCCGTAGGTGAAGTCTCGGATTTCGCCTCGTTTGCTGAGCCAACGCAGTGCCAGGTGATTGCGGCGTGATCCTGCGGCGTGGCGATCGACCGCCTCGTGCGCGATATTAAGACCTTGGCCTTGAGGGAGTCCGTCGAGAGCGCGCCGGGCTTCCTCCCACGAGAAGGCAGCACGGGTTTGTTCATAATTCAGTAGATGCGGGACGGTAGCCCAGCCTCGCCGTGGTTTCTCGATGGTTTTCCACTCCATGTGCGCTCCCCTTGCTCCTGCGGCAGTCTTTCTTTTGCTGGAGCAATTCAGAGACCAAGGCAGGCGCCCGTGAGGAAGGGAGAAAAAGCACAGATCTTCGCAAAAATGACAAAAACCAGCCGTTTCCTTTCTCAATTTTGCCATCGGGTTCGCTCTGCTGCGCAATAATCTTCCTCAATGGAGTAAGGCACAGTTCCTGCTCAAGCAAGGAAGAACAAAGGGGACGGCGGATGTGGCGCTGCCGATCTCGTCCCCTCAGGAGGAGGATCTCATGGAGAAAAAGTACCCGGACTACTACCAGCATTTGCAAAGCTTGATGATCAAGCTGGGCAACGAACTGCCCGGCCCTCTGTCAGGATTCGGGCAGTTACACAGGCATGCCGTGGCGGAAGGAGTGTTGAGTACCAAGGTGAAAGAACTCATCGCGCTGGGCATTGGCATCGCAGCTCGGTGCGATGGCTGTATTGCCTACCATGTGCACGATGCACTGAAGGCTGGCGCCACACGCAAGGAGATCATCGAAGCTATTGGGGTTGCCGTCCTCATGGGTGGCGGACCGGCAACGGTATACGGTGCGGAAGCGTTTGAAGCCCTCAACCAATTTGAGACGGAAGGGGTACGTTAGCCAACGGTGCGGACGGAGCTTGGCAACCGTCTCATAACTGTCGTCGATGCAGGAAAAATAGGACGGAGAAAGCCCCCAGTGGAGGGACACAGGTGAGTATACATACTGGCAAAAACTGTGTGACTCAAAGCACCAGACTGGCAGGGTTGATGCTCGGCATATCCCTGTTCTATGCAATTCCCAGCCTCGCGCAAGAAGATGAAATCATCGCGGGAGGAAAGCTGAAGTATCAGCAATACTGCGCGACCTGTCATGGTCCGGCGGGAAAAGGAGGCGGCGAGATGGCTAAGCTGTTGGTGCTTACGCCCGCCGACCTCACCCAGTTACGCGCCAGGAATCAGGGAGAATTCCCTTTCTGGCGTATCTATCGAGTCATTGATAGCCGAGAGACCATCAGAGGGCATGGAGATCGGAAGATGCCGCTGTGGGGCTTTGTTTTTCAGGTCGAGGAAGAAGCGGAAGACGCCAACTCTCAAGAGGATTTGGTGCGTGGACGGATTTGGCAGCTTGTCTACTACCTGAACTCTATTCAGGAAAAATAATAGAAGTTCACCTTAGCCACGACCTCCACTACTGTCATTCTGAGGCTCCTTCGACTCCGCTCAGGATAAACTCCGGCCGAAGAATCTCGTGTTGGTTTGAGATCCTTCGCGCTGCTCAGGATGACATGCTCTAAGAGGTTCATCCGGAGAACACTGCAATTTGATCTATCACTGTCAGTCATATCGAGTCCAGTTTTTACACCCCCTGATTTGATTCTTCTTTACTGCTTGCACACCCGCTACTTCTTCTGGATGGATTGGAGATAGTAGACCAGCCCCATGACCCGCCCAATTACCCGGTCCTCATCGAGATAACCGCCCCCCTCCTCGCTGAGAAAGTGTGCTCCCCAGACTGGCATACCGCGGGCCCCATGTCCCCGTACCATGTCGCGACCATCGATAATCTTATAGACCCGCCAGAAGGGGAACTCACCGTTGTTCCTTTTGCGTATCTGCGTAAGATCCGCCGGAACGACG
>JACQEL010000218.1 GCA_016200595.1 Deltaproteobacteria bacterium | reverse complement strand
TTTTCGCCTTGACCGCTAGTCTGGCCCTGTTTACCTCAGTCGAGTGGAAAACGCAGCCTATGAAGAAAAGTGCTCCCGATGCAAGCCGTGTGCAGCACCTCGGAGTACTCACGAGTAGTCTCATGTATGGGCAACTCCTTCTTGGTGCGATTCTCCGGCATACGGGAGAATGGGCGGACCTCCATATCTTGGGTGCAGTGCTGGTAGCCTTGCATGTCCTCCTGCTCTCTGCCCGGGTGAGTCGGCACCATCAAGACTTACCGGTGCTGGTCCGCTCCGCCACTCTTCTCCGTACCTTACTGGTTTTGCAGCTCGGATTAGGAGTGGGAGCATACTTAGGCAAGTACACCGTGTCTGGGGCGTTTCTGAATCCCTTCGTAGTCATTTTCGCTACCAGCCACGTGGTCATTGGCGCGCTGATGCTTGTGACCTGTATACGGCTCACGTTGCGCGCCTACCGGCTCTTAGACAGGCAACAAGGCGATTTTGTCCCGCAACTCGCCTCAGAACAGGCCTCTGTATGACGTCGAGGACAGACATCTTAGCTATCCCCTCAGACCGTGTCCGGCGCCGCGCCCTGGACTTTCTTGAATTGACCAAGCCACGAGTCGTGCTCATGGTCTTAGTCACTACCACCGTAGGGTTTTATCTTGGCTCTCAGGGCGAGCCAGATTATGTCGGTCTGCTACACACCCTTTTCGGCACGGCGCTCGCGGGCGGAGGAACACTCGCTCTCAATCAACTGCTAGAACGCGAGGCCGACGCAAAGATGGAGCGCACGAGACTGCGACCGTTGCCGGATGGGCGGTTGCAGCCGGTAGACGCTCTCGTATTCGGCACGCTGATCACGGTGGGCGGACTCGTCTATTTGACTCTGGCGGTCAATCTTCTCAGCGCTCTCGTGACCGCGACTATCGTGGTCACGTATCTGTTTGCGTACACGCCGCTGAAGAAAAAGACTTCTCTATGTAGCATCGTCGGCGCGATCCCGGGTGCTTTGCCTCCGGTTATTGGCTGGGCTGCCACCAGAGAAGCCCTGAACCTTGAGGCCTGGGTGCTGTTTACCATCATGTTTCTCTGGCAGATGCCGCATTCACTGGCCATCGGCTGGTTGTACCGTGAGGATTATGCCCGAGCCGGATTTCGTCTCCTCCCAGTCATCGATCAAGATGGGAAAAGCACGGGGCGGCAGATTGTGAGTAATTGTTTGGCGTTACTGGCGGTCGGCCTAATTCCCACCCTGATCGGATTTACTGGAACCATCTATTTCTTCTGTGCGTTGCTGCTCGGCAGTATCTTTCTCTGGTATGGGATTAGTCTCGCACGCTCATGCTCGCAAGCAGCTGCCCGCCGTCTCTTGTTTGCCTCTTTAATCTATCTGCCAGTTCTGCTCGCGGTCATGGCGTTCGACAAAGTACCTTTTTAGTCAGTGAGAGATTCAGTGAGATGAATCTGGTAAACCGGATACAAAGGCAGACAATAAATCGCACGCTAGGAATCGGCTTAGCGGTGTTTATCGCAGTGTATTTCTTCGCCGCGATCTGCTTTATTATTCTTGAATAGGGACGACCTTCAGCCAAAGGAAAGCTATGCCCCGCGGAGCCGCAGTTGAGCAGCGGATAGACTACCTGACCAGACCAGAGGCGTCGGTTCCGAGTTTCGGGGGGGGGCCTCCTCCGTCAGCGTTGAAGCCGCCGGTTAGTAACGCCCGCTTAGGCATGATTATGCTTATTGGTGCGGAAACTATGCTTTTCTCCGGGCTCACTGGTGCTTATGTCATGTTCCGGTTCGGCAGTGTCGCGTGGCCCTCGGCACGCCTTTACTTGCCGGTGGGGATCACCTGGGTTAACACGTTTGTCTTACTCTTTAGTTGTTATACCATGCACGGCGCAATTCAGGCCTTACAAACTAATGACCAGCAAGGGCTGGTGAAGGGCCTGAGTATTACGGGACTACTCGGCACTATATTCCTCAGCATCCAAGGATATGAGTGGACCCAGCTCATCCGCGATGGGCTTACCATCTCGACCGGCGTGTATGGAGCAACTTTTTACACCTTGATCGGGTGCCATGCCCTCCACGTTTTTGCCGCAGTCCTCTGGTTGTTGGTCGTCGTTTGGCAGGCATGGCGAGGCAAGTTTTCGACGCGAAACAGTGTTGTCGTCGATATTTGCGGTATGTACTGGTACTACGTCGGCGCACTGTGGATAGTCCTATTTGTGCTGGTGTATCTGAACTAAGGCGAGGAGGTTGACAGCATGTATACTACACGACACAATCCCGCCGTGACTTTGTCGCGGAGTGTAATCATCACCAGCCTGGTGTTGTCTGTGTTGGCCATGATGTTTCCTAGCCGTGTTCTGGCGCAAGGGTGCGCCATGTGCCAGAGCGTCATGCCCCACGGCAGTGAACCGATGGCCCGTGGCATGTTCTGGAGTGTCCTGTTCCTGATGACGGCACCCTTCGCGGTCGGAATCTCAATCAGCGGGTGGCTATTTTACCAACACTGGCATGCACGCCGGGCGCAGCGGATGACCGCGGCAATTTTACCCTTGCACTTGGCATATGCACAAAAGGAGGGCCAGCCGTGAGTGAAGCGGCAGCAGTTTTACATTCGCAGCTAGATGTTCCACCCGCTGAAACCCCGCTCACCCCAGAGAGTTGGGGCAAACTCGGCATGTGGGTGTTCCTCGCCGGCGACGCGATGTCCTTCGGCGGGCTGCTCGCCGGATACGGTGCACTCCGCGCCGGCAGCCCAGATTGGCCAAATCCGTTGCATACGTTGGGTATCTCCCTTACTGCCTTCATGACATTTCTGTTGATCTGTAGTAGCGTCACCATGGTGAAGGCTTTGTCTGCGGCCAAGCATGGGGACCAGGTCAAGTTCAGGCGATTCATGCTGCTCACCATCATTGGTGGCACGATCTTCTTGACCATGCAAGCTTATGAGTGGGGGCATCTCACCCACGAGGGCATGACGATGAGCGGCAACCCTTGGGGGTCGGCACTCTTCGGCACCACTTTCTTCATTCTG
>JACQEL010000217.1 GCA_016200595.1 Deltaproteobacteria bacterium | reverse complement strand
ACAGTCTGGCGCTAAACGGCCATCGCGCGGAAGGCTGGTTTTTCACCTGGACACCCGCCGAGATCGACGCGGTGCTGGGCAAGGAGCGAGCCCATATCGTAACCACCTACTACGCGGTCACCCAGGAAGGGAACTTCGCAGGACGCAACGTCCTCCATACGCCAAAGCCGCTCGATACGGTGGCCGCAAACCTCAACCTTCCGCCAGAAAAAGTGCACACGGTCATCGAGGAGGCGAAGGATCTCCTGTACAACGCCCGCGCCAAGCGTCCACCACCCCTGCGGGACGAAAAGATCCTGGCAGCCTGGAACGGTCTGATGATCTCTGCCTATGCTCAGGCAACCCTCGTTCTGAGCGATCCTCGCTATGCGGATCGGGCCGCACGGGCGGCCGACTTCGTGCTCACGAAAATGCGCAAGGACGGACGCCTGCTGCGGAGCTACACGGGTGGCCAAGCCCGGCTAGACGGCTATCTTGACGACTACGCCTTCCTGATTGCGGGTCTGCTAGATCTGTATGAAGCCACCAGCAACTCGCGCTGGCTGAAAGAAGCTATCGCTCTGGATAAGGTCCTGGAGGACCACTACGAGGACAAACAGGGGGGTGGGTTCTTCCTGACCAGCAACGACCATGAGGCACTCCTTGCACGGGAGAAGCCGAACTACGACGGAGCTGAGCCCTCGGGAAACTCCGTGCAGGCTCTAAATCTGCTACGCCTGCACGAGTTCACCACCGAGGACCGCTATCACGTGCGCGCAGAGAAGACCCCCCAGGCGTTCAACGAGATCCTGAAGCGAGTTCCGGCAGCCTTCTCAGAAATGCTTTTGGCAGTGGACTACCACCTGGATACGCCGAAGGAAATCGTGATCGTCACACCGCAATCCAGAGCCGAAGCCGCGCCTTTCCTGGCGCAGCTGGGCACGACGTTCCTGCCTAACCGCATCGTCGTTGTCGTTGCAGAAGGGGAGGACCTCGTGTCTCAGGCCACGCTCGTTCCGCTCGTAGCCAGCAAGATCGCCCAAAGCGGGAGGACGACCGCGTACGTTTGTGAGCAGAAAGTGTGTGCACTGCCCACCACTGACCCGGCGATCTTCGCCAAGCAAATAAGTATCGTGCATCCGCTGCCTGCTCCAGAGTAGAGGAAATATACGGTTCCGTTGATGTTGAAAAGATGAGAATCTGGTGATCTATAGCGATAAGCGGCTTAGCGAGAAAGTTAGTTTGCAAACGGGAAGAGGAATGGTACCCACACCGGCGCTAAGATCAGCATCGGTGCGGGTGGTGAGTTGCTGAGGAATGAGCGCACGCTTCTGCAGCGTGGCATGGAATCAGCGACTGCTTCAGCCGAGAAAGCGAGTCACTGCGGTGACGAACGCTTCGGGCTGCTCGTAGGGAGGCATGTGCGCGGCTTTGTCAATCAACGTGAGTTGCGCTTGCGGAATAAGTTTCTGCCAGTACGCCGCGTAGACCGTCGGGATCAAGAGATCGTTCTTGCCCCACACCACCAGCGTCGGCGCCGTCAAGCGATACACTCGCTTCGAGAGCCGCCGGTTAGGAATGGGGAAGAGAATCTTTCCCGCCATGCTGAGCCGCCGCGAGTTGGCGATGTAAAACTCTGACAAAGCTTCGGGATTTTTCAGATCGAGACCGCCAGTCAGGAGCGCTTCACCCTGCGCCCGATCGTAGAACAGATATTGCGCAAACTCGTGGGGCAGGAATGCGAAGATATCCGGAATCGGGTGCTCAGGAATCCATAAACCCACTGGTGCGACCAGCACGAGCTTGGTGAGGTCATTGGGGGCGAGACAGGCCATTTCCGCCGCGATCATCCCCCCCATCGAGTGACCTATCAGGTGAGGTTTCGAGAGACCAAGCGCCGCCACGACATCCCAGCCATGCAAGGTAAAGTCGAGCATGTCCTCGAGCAATTCCTCACCAGTAGATTCTCCGTAAGCCGGCAGCTCAGGAGCAAACACATGATAACGCTCAGCCAAGCGATCAAGAAAAGGATTCTCGGCAAAGAGGCCGCCGGCGCCGTGCAAAAACACGAGCGGCGCCCCGCTGCCAGCCTCGAACACGCGGACGTTGATGCCGCGGCGCTTGGTCTCAATCATCCGACTCTTCATAACGGGAGCCTCCCATCCTGACGTGCCTGCTCGATGGTCTTTTCCGGTTGCAAACGGTCTTCCAAGGGTTTACACCACCACCGATTATCGTCTTTCCATTCCGGCCACATATCGCGCAGGTACGGCATGACTTTTTCGGCGAAGAGCTTGGTAGAGTAGCGTGTCTTCCAGTCCGGCATGTTGCCGACATGAATCAAGCAGAAGATATGGCCGACGTGCAGCCCTTTGATTAAATCCTTCATCCGATCACGCACAGTTGCCGGGCTCCCCGCGATCACGTAGCCTTCATCAACCAGTTGTTTCCAGGTGAGCGTGGGGAAGAGTTTCTGCACATCTTCGCTGATCGCCGTCAGCACGTTCGCCTGGAGCGTCTTAATGGTGCGATAGCCCGGCGCGTCGGCAAAGCCACCGTGGATATGCAGGCAGCGATTGTAGAAGTAACTCACATGCTCCGCATAGAGTTTCTCTGCCTCCTGGTCGGTTTCTGCCACACAGATGGTTTGGGCAAAAGCCCCGCGGTAGGGCGACTCGTCTTTCCCGCGCTTGGCGACGCGGTCCCAGTATCCGTCAAGCAGCTTTTTCCCACGCAGATAGCCGGTGAACGAGAGGTATGAGTAGTTATAGTCGTAATCGAGGCAGAAGTCCCAGGTCTCGATCGAGCCGCCGCCGGGAATATAGATGGGCGGATGAGGCTTCTGGATCGGCTTCGGCCACAAGTTGACGTAACGAAGCTGGTTGTACTTACCGTCGAAGGCAAAGGGTTCCTCCTCCTGCCACGCGCGCCGGATCAACTCATGGGCTTCGGCGTACTTATCGCGCGTCAACGCAGGAATCTGACCGTAGCAGTAATTGGTGTCCATCGAGGTGCCGACCGGGAAGCCCGCGAGCAGGCGTCCACCTGAGATCACATCGAGCATGGCAAACTCTTCAGCCACCCGAATCGGCGGATTGTAGAGGGCGATCGAATTCCCGATGACCGCAATCGCCGCCTGAGAAGTGCGCCGGGCGAGACCCGCGGCGATGATATTGGGCGACGGCATGAGCCCATAGCCGTTTTGGTGATGCTCATTGCAGCCGATGCCATCAAAACCGACGGACTCGGCATATTCGAGTTGATCCATGTACTGATGATAGACCTGGTGGCCCTTCTTGGGATCATACAGGGTGTTCGGGATATCGACCCACACTGAGTGATTCTTTTCCCGGAAATCATCCGGGAGGTAGGGCCACGGCATGAGATTGAACCAGGTGAACTTCATGTGTGCCTCCGTGTGACGTAAGGTAAGATTCCTGTTCGTTCAGCGCTCTAGCTGCGGTCGGTGCGTATTGATAAAACTATCAATATATTTTATTAGTAAGGCTGTCAAGAAAAAGTTGCCATAATTTTACGTAAAAGAAGGATACCGATGCCTCATGCTGACCCCCAAGAGTGTGCTGCCCTACGCCCGCGCGCGCGGCGCTTGCCGCCGACCGAGCGGCGCACGCAATTGCTGGCTTGCGCTATATGCGTGTTTGCTCGACGAGGATTAGGGGAAGCCCGCCATGCTGAGATTGCCAAAGAAGCTGGAGTTTCGGTCCCGACTGTATTCTTTTACTTTCCTACCCGTGACGAGCTAGTCAAAGCCGTGCTGGATGAGGTCGAGCGTTTCTATCTGGAGTTGGCCGAACAGGTGCACGGACGCGACCTTCCCGCGCAACAAATTCTCCTCCAGCATGCTATCGCCTTTGCCGAGTCGGTCGATACGCACCCCGATTATGCGCGGGTGTGGCTCGACTGGAGTACGGCGATCCGCGACAAGGTCTGGCCCCGGTATATCGACTTTCAAGGAAAACTCGTCCGCATTCTGGAAAAAACTATCCGCCGAGGGCAGCGCAAAGGCACGTTTGCCGCGGACGTTGATCCTGAGGACGCGGCGCTGCTTGGCCTCAGCGCCGCCCACATGCTCGCTCAGATGAAATTCCTGCGGCGTGCACCCGAGAAGGTGGAGCGCTTTATGCGCGCGGTGGTACGGGCGGTCCTCGGTGGTCTGCCGCTCAACGGCGCGCTTCACTCCTAAGGGCTGCTTCGCTTAGGCCGCCCTCTCTGTGGGTACTGGCGCGGTCGGATCAATCAACGCCAAGTGTTTGAGTTCTGCCCAGAAGTCTGCGGGAATCTGCTGCTGAAAATACGAAAGATTAGCCTGCAGTTCGGCAACCGAACGCGCACCGGGGATGATCGCTGTCACCGCTGGATGACCAAAAGGGAACTGCAGGGCGGCTGCTTGCAGGGCGACCTGGTGCCGCGCACAGACCTCCTCAAGCTGCCGCACCCTGGCCAGGAAAAGTCATACAGCATCTGCCACTGGTTCATACCAACTCCAACGGCTTTGATCACGCCTTGGCGGCGAAGATCAGCGAGAATGGGATAGGCATTCTTCATTGCCTCGTCGAAATGACTGATCTCAGAGGGATCATGGCCCGGTTGGATGCTGATCGCCTCATCAGGGTCGTGCATCAAGAGAATATCGATGCGGTCAGTGTTCAGACGTTTAAGACTTTCCTCGATCGACCGCAAAATCGCGTCGCGCGAGTAATCGATTACTCCGCGAAAGGGCAAGGCCTTGTCAAAAATATCTATCGCCTGCGGCTTCCCAGGTTCAAGCGGCACCAGTGCCCAGCCCACTTTAGTTGAGATCACTACTTGATCGCGCGGATAGCGGGCAATCCCCCTGCCCAGGCGTATTTCGCTGAGCCCGTAACCATAGAGCGGCGCAGAGTCGAAATAACGCACGCCGGCCTGATAAGCAGCCGCGATCGTATCAAGGGCGGCCTGTTCTTCCACTGCACTATAGATATTGCCCAGCGTCGTGCCACCCAGACCAAACTGAGTGACTTGCAGTGAGGTTTTGCCGATCTGTCGCAGTTGATTCGCTTTCATCTGCTGCTTCCTTCCTAAAGTTAAGAATGCCTAACAAAACCACCTTACTTGTCACCCTGAGCGGAGCGAAGGGTCTCATTTTAGTCGAAACTCTGAGATTCTTCGCGGCGCTCAGACTGACAAGACCGGGATCCTCGCTGTTTTGTTAGGGGCTCTAAAGGAAACCTCCTCTGAGTTGTGTGGCCACGCTTTGGACAGACTTTATTCGTGTCCGATAGGAGCTCATGCCAAGAATGTGGTGCTATGATTCCAGCCACCAGCGGCTGATGTCCAACTCGACCGTCTCGAACGGCTCAGCGCGCACCATTTCTGCGCCGCCATGGGTACTGGCGACGACCCAACGCAGTCCTTCCAAGCGATAGACCTCTAACGTGTACAGGAGAGGCTCAACTAACCACAGATGGCTGACCTGCTCGCGTGCATAGATCGCCATTTTGCGCACCCGGTCGAGACGTCCCGTGCTCGGCGAGATCACTTCGCACGCCCAATCTGGAGCCTGTTGAAAGTACGCAACGTTCTCCAGGACAGGCAAGTGCTCCCGCCGCCAGCCTGCGAGGTCAGGTACGAGAATGTCTGCGCCGAGGTGCAATTCAGGCTCAAAGAGAATCCACCAGCCACCAGGACTGTCTCCCCCTCCTCGACGTCGGGCGAAGGGACCAAGGTCTTGCATGATGGCAGATGCAGCATATGCATGCGGAGACGCGGGCCGGGGGGAGGTAATCAGCTCTCCGTCAATAATCTCGGCGATCAAAAGATCAGAGACCTGGAGCAGATCTTCGTAAGTGGCTCTCCGTCGTGCTGGATCCATATCTGCGACCCTAGCATGGTCGTTCCGGCCGGGAAAGGAGTTTTGCCACCGTCGGCCTCGTGAAAAAAGAAAGACCTGACCGTTCGCAGTAACAGCAGTGAGTCTAGCGGGTTGAAGTCCCGTCCAAGGAGTTGTCCCTACACCTTGGTAGCGTAAGGAAGCAGCGTTGAAGCAACTCAAGGTTGTGAGTGTCCGAACCGCAAAAGAGCAGGCCGTAACGCAAGGGAACCTATGAGTAGCCTCGTAAACGAAATGGAAAAGCCGACCCTGTGGTCAAAAGGGGAAGGCCGCTGGAGGCGTGCTAGAACAACGGAAGTGGCACGCGTCGACTCCCGGGGTAGCAGGGACGGCATGTTCAGGAAGACCCACGGCCCAGTGCTGGAGACCCGTTCTGCGGGGTGGGGAGACCACCAACCGCTGCGTATAAGGCAACGAAAGCGCAGTGGCCCTGAACGGGAGTCGGAGGGGGTCAGAGTACCGCTGGCAGTCCAGGATCAACACAAACCTGGGCGAGGGAAGGAACCTTGCTTTGTTCGTGCAACCGAAGAGCGGAGGATCAGGGGCTTGCCATGGTGCTACCCACCCCGGAGAGGATCAGGACGCTACAGAGGAAGCTGTATGCCAAGGCCAAGCAAGAACCAGCCTATCGCTTGTACGCGCTCTACGACAAGCTGTATCGGGCAGACATACTCAGTCATGCGTGGCGGCTGGTCAAGGCCAACCGAGGCAGTCCCGGTGTGGATGGGATCAGCTTCGAGGCTATAGAGAGTGGAGAGGGGATAGAGACGTGTCTGCGGGAATTGGCCCAAGACCTGAAAGACAAAACCTACCGTGCCCAACCGGTGCGGCGCCTCAGGATCCCCAAAGCGGACGGCAGTTTGCGTCCGCTGGGGATACCGACGATCCGAGACCGGGTCGCGCAAATGGCAGTGAAACTCATCATCGAACCGATCTTTGAAGCCGACTTCTGTGCGCACTCGTATGGATTCCGGCCCAAGAAATCGGCCCACGCTGCCGTGGACGACATCGCCGACACGCTCTGGGCAGGCTACCCCTGGGGTGACGAAAATTCGCTGAGGCTGAGAATGGCAGGAGATCCTGTTTTTGTTCCCTGCGCCCAGACCGTTTCTGCGCCGGCACGACTCCCCCCTCGTGCCCGGGCTCTGCCCGGGTACGCCCTAAGTGGCAGGCTCTGCCTGCCGGCGGCGGCTCGTGCAGCGGCAGAGCCGCCCGCTCTTTGCGGTCCCAGGAACAAAAGCCGCACGAGTCGGCACGAGAAAAACTCTCCCCGTATTGCTAATTTTCACCAGCCCAGGCTACCCCTAAGTCATAGACGCCGACCTGTCGAAATACTTTGACAGCATACCGCACGCCAAACTGATGGCCGTGGTGGCCGAGCGCATTGTTGACGGTGGCATGCTGCACCTCATCAAACAATGGCTCAAAGCCCCGGTCATCGGCGAAGACGCAAGCGGCGTGAAGAAAACCGTGGGTGGTGGCAAAGCCAACCGCAAGGGCACGCCGCAAGGCGGTGTCATCTCACCGCTGCTGGCTAACTGCTACCTGCATATTCTGGATCGGATAGGGCAACGGCAGCACCTCAAAGGAAAACTCAAAGCGCACCTGGTGCGCTATGCAGACGACTTTGTGGTGCTGTGCCGACAGGATGTACAAGAACCGCTGAAGGTGGTGCGCCATGTGCTGGAACGTCTGGGCCTCAGCCTGAACGAGGCCAAGACGCAAGTCGTGGACGCTACCGAAGCAAGCTTTGATTTCTTGGGGTTCTCGATCAGGATGAGGCGAGGGCTGCGCACCGGCAAACCGTATCCCCATGTGCGCCCGTCGGACAAGTCGCTGAGGAAAATCAAGACGAAGCTGACGGCGCTGACGGGGCGGGAATTGACCCCCAGTGCTCTGGAGAAGATTGTGGGAAACGTGAACCGCAGCCTCAGCGGCTGGGCAAACTACTTCCACTATCGGAATTCGACCCAGGTCATGGAAAAGGTCAAGACCCATGCGGAACAACGCCTGCGCAGGCACTTGATGAAGCGCCACAAGGTGAAAGACAGAGGAATCGGCGAAGGCCGGTTCCCGAGTGTTGACCTGTACCGGCGCTATGGGTTGTACAACGTTCCCACAGCAGCGGGTTGGCGCTCGGCGCATGCCTTGGCGTGAAGAACATCGGAAAGCCGTGTGCGGGA
>JACQEL010000229.1 GCA_016200595.1 Deltaproteobacteria bacterium | reverse complement strand
TAAACATCTGGAATCGCGGGCAGCACGCACAGGCGTTACTGCACCGCCTCGTCCTGTGGCACTTGTTCAACCAGGGCTGTAACTGCCTGCACCACCTCCTCCAGCGAGGTATTGGGCAGGAACACACTGCGCACCCCGAGCTGCTGCAACGCCGGGATATCCTGCTCGGGAATGGTGCCGCCTACAACCACCGGAATCGTGACACCAGCCTCGTTCAGCTTCGCCATGAGTTTCTGTGTCAGTGGCAGGTGCGCGCCCGAGAGCAGCGAGAGTCCAATGAGCTGAACGTCCTCTTGGACCGCCGCGGTCACGATGCTCTCTACACTACGCCGCAGGCCTGTGTAAACGACCTCAAACCCCGCATCCCGCAGGGCGCGGGCCACGACTTTTGCCCCGCGGTCGTGACCGTCCAAGCCAGGCTTGGCAATTAATACGCGGTATGGCATGGTTCGTTCCTCCTCAAATCACTATTGGCTCTTGGAAGACTCCGAAGACGTCTCGCATGGTGTCGGTGACTTCGCCGATCGTGGCGTACGCCCGCACCGCATCGGCAATGTACGGCATCAGCGGCTTCTCTGGCTCATGGCACGCGGCGCGGAGGTCGCTCAAGCATTGCCGAACCGCCTTGCCGTCGCGGTGGCGCCGGACGTCGAGCAAGCGCTCACGTTGTCTCTCCAAGATAGAAGAGTCGTAGGCGTGCAGGTGCAACGCGCCAGCGTCCTGGCTCTGGTAGCGGTTCACACCCACCACAGCCTGCTCTCCGGACGAAATCGCCCGCTCGCTGCGGTAGGCTTCTTCGGCAATCATCCGCTGAATCGTGCCGTTTTCTACGCACCGGACCATCCCCCCTAAGCGCTCAACCTCGTCCATCGTCGCGAGGATGGCGGCTTCCATTTTGTCGGTCAGGGCTTCGACGTAATATGAACCAGCCAGCGGGTCGATCGTATTGGTAACTCCAGTTTCGTCCGCCAAAATCTGCTGGGTGCGCAACCCGAGGATAGCGCTTTCTTCTGTCGGCAGCGCGTAGGCTTCGTCGTACGCTGCAGTGAACATGGATTGCACCCCACCTAACACGGCGGCCAGCGCCTCGTAGGCGACACGGACGACATTGTTGAGCGGCTGTTGACGCGTCAGACTCTTGCCGCCACACACAACCCCGAAGCGGAACATCATCGACCGCGGGTCGTGCGCGCCGAAGCGTTCCTTCATGATCCGCGCCCACAAACGGCGCATCGCCCGATATTTGGCGACTTCCTCGAAGATGTCAGTGTAGGTGTAGAAATAGAACGACAAGCGCGGGGCAAATTGATCGACTGGCATCCCGCGCTGCAGCGCCCGCTCAACATACACAATGCCGTCGCTCAGGGTAAACGCCGCCTCATGCACGGCCGTGCCGCCCGCGTCGCGGAAGTGCGCACCGGCGATGCTGATCGGGTTGAACCGCGGTAACCGCTCCGCACTAAACGTGACAGAATCCGTCACCAGCCGCAGCGACGGTTCCACGGGAAAAATCCAGGTGCCACGCGCGACAAATTCTTTGAGGATATCGTTTTGTGTCGTCCCGGAGACTTTTTTGAGCGGCACTCCTTGCTTCTCCGCTACCAACATATACATGGCCAGGATCACTGGCGCGGTCGCGTTGATGGTAAACGAGGTCGAGATAGCATCGAGCGGAATGCCCTCGAAGAGTACCTCAAAGTCCGCCAGGCTATCGACAGCGACGCCCACGCGCCCCACTTCTACTTCCGCCTCCTCAGCATCCGAATCGAGGCCAACCTGAGTTGGCAGGTCAAAGGCGACGGACAGGCCGGTTTGCCCTTCGGCAAGCAAGCGCTTGTAGCGCGCGTTCGTGTCTTCGGCCGTGCCAAAACCCGAATACTGTCGCATCGTCCAGGGCCGCTCCAGATACATGGTCGAATACACGCCGCGCGTGAACGGATACTCGCCCGGCAGCCCGAGCTTCTCTTGGTATGTTCCCGCCTGATCTTCAGGCAGATAGAGCGGGTCCACAGGCAGGCCAGAGAGCGTTGTTCGTGGCGGCAGGGGAGTCTTGCCCGTCTCGTGCCTGCGTTGCGTGTCTCCCGGTTTGTCCATAATCTCACCTCCCGTGAAAGATCGGTGATCGTTTCTCAAAGTAGGCATCGACTGCTTCTCCATGATCTGCGGAAGCCCAGACTTCTGCGAACTCTTGCACCTCCACGGCGGCAGCAGCAGCAAAGGGAACGCCGATAATTTGTCGCAAGGTGCGTTTAATGGCCCGCACGGCCAAGGGCGGCTGACTGACAAGCTGTTGCGCGAGTTCGACTGCACCAGTCACGGCTTGTCCCTCAGGCGTGACCCGCTGCACGAGTCCCAGGTGTAGCGCCTGCTCTGACGTGATGCGTTCGGCAGTCAGCAGGTAATACAATGAGCGCGAGAATCCCAGCAACGCCAGGAGGCGTGGCGCTCCTCCCCAGGCCGTCATGATGCCCATCGTCACTTGACGGAAGGAAAAATAGGCATTAGTAGCAGCAACCCGCAGGTCACAGGCTAATGCCACCTCTGTTCCTCCGCCGACAGCCGGGCCATTCAGCGCGGCAATCACCGGAACCGGAAGATAACTCAAGCGAGTCAAGATCGTTCCCATGCGCTCCGCCATACGCTTGCCGTCTTTAGCCGTTACCAATATCTGGAAGTCTTTCAGGTCTCCTCCAGACACAAACGTTTTCCCCCCGCCAGTGAGCACGAGCGCTCGCAAGGACTCATCCTTCTCCAGGACTGTTAACGCCTCTTCGAGTTCAGCCATCGTGGCAAAATCGATGGCGTTCCGCTGGTCCGGCCGGTTGACCACGAGCAGAGTAACCGGCCCTCGTTCAACAGTAAGATTCTTCCAGGCCATGCTGCCTCCTGCTGGTCTCTCCTTCGCACGCAGTGTGCAAGCTATAGCTTGCACATGATTATTTTCATATATGTGAAAAAATATCTTTCATATTGAAAAACTACTGTCAATGGTCTACACCAGTACGACCCGTTACAACGCTGCGGCGTATGATCCTCAGAATCGAAATGCTATGAGGGAGTGTTTGGACAAGGAGCAAAAAGATTTGCTGACCGCGTTAGCGAGTGCCCGCGAATATTGCGGAAATGAACTAAACATGGCAAAGCACATGGTTGTGAACTCTCACGGTCCTCTATATAAGCGTGCCGTTATGTAAGCGCGCCGTGGCAGGTCCACGGCCAGACGAGAAGGAGGTGTAACGTGCCTGTGCAGAAATTTGCGCCTATGCGCAAGGACTTTCCGACCTTTGACTGTGACGCCCACGTCACTGAGCCCCCCTGGATTTGGGAGCGAGCCAAGGACTGGCTGACTAAGGACGAGTTTGAGGCCCTCAAGGCCACGATGTGGTACGACGCCGAGACCAAGCAGCTGATCGTCAACGGCCACGCCGGTGCGGGCCTCGGCTCTCAGCGCATCGGCGGCACGCCCGGGATCGTGAATGTACTCACCCTGGCCGGGCCGGGGCTCAAGCATGATATTCAGCGAGCCTTCAACGTGCGCAACCTCAACCGCACGACCGCTATAACGAAGGAGCAGGCTGACTACCTGGACCACAAGGGTTCCTACAAACCTGAGCAACGCCTGCGCGACATGGACATCCAGGGCATCGACCAAGTGATGATCATCCCTACCGACATCGATACCTACCCCTGGCTGCAGAACGCCGTGGGCGCCAAGGCCATGTGCAAGGCTTACAATGAGTGGGCCTACGAGTATTGCCAGGCAGATCCCCAGCGGATCTATTTTGCCGCGCTGCTCCCTATGCAAGATCCTAAATTTGCTGTCGAGGAGCTCCACCGGGTGGCCGACAAGGGCTGCCGCGTGGGCCTCATCCGCCCCATCGACGCCATGGGCAACTATCCGATTCAGCCCAAGTACGAGTCCTTGTGGCACGCTATGGAAGAGACGGGCGTGGTCTACGGCATGCACCCGTTCCCTGCCATGGGCGCACTTAAGCCGCCTGGCTACACTGAGCAGTACTCTGGTGCGGAGTTGATTGCGCGGACGGTGTTCTCCTCCGGTCTCCCGCACTTCTTCCTCACCAACGTACAAAACTTCCAGGCCGAAGCGGCGCTGTGGGTGACCATGGTGTTGATGTCGGGCTTCTTTGACCGGCACCCCAAACTCAGGGCCGCCGTGTTTGAGGCTTCTTCCACCTGGTTAAGTTTCATGCTGGATGAGTGCGACAAGGTCTACAAGCTCTACCGCAACGAGCGCCAGATGCCCCCGCTGAAGCGCCTGCCCAGCGAGACTTTCTTTGAACACTGTGTCACTGGGTTTGAAGGCGATGAGGCGCCGCCGTCGCGCTTGCCGGAGTTCTACCAAGATATCCTGGCCTGGTCTTCGGATGTCTACCACCATGACGGTGACGACGCGTGGCGGGCCCTCGACACGATGCGCAAGTGCGAACTGCCCGAATCGTATCAGGTCAAGTTCCTGGGAGAGAACGCGCGCAAGTTGTACCACATCGAGCCGCCGCAAAAGTTCATTCGCGAGCGGGTCACCGAGATTGAGCGGCCAGACTGGTGGCCCACCGAAGCGGAGGTCAAGCGGGCGTTGGAGCCAGAGGCAGCCATTGTGCGTCGCTACGGGGAAGGTCCTCGGGTCAATGGCCATGCACGGGAAGGAGCCTAGCCATGACCACGAGGAAGCGCATTGCGGTCTTTGATGCGGACACCCATGTCGTGGAGCCGAAAGCCGTCTGGGAGCAGTACTTAGAGCCGGAATACCGTACGCTCGGCAAACACGCGCTGTGGCGGGAAGAGGGGGAGTACAACTCGTACCTCAAAGTTAATGGCAAAATGTTTCGGGACACGATGAACTCCAACCTCCCGCGGCATGCTATCTGGCGGCCAGGCATGACCTGGGATCAGGTAGGCGCACTGGACCCGCATACCCGTCATGCGATGAACGAGGGCGCGACCAACCCTCAAGCTCGGCTCCGAGATATGGACGCTATGGGTGTAGACCAGACCTTCCTGTATCCCACCTGGTTCGCCGAGGGATTCCATCTCGTCGAAGATCCGGACGTGGCCTCTGCGCTGGCCCGGGCCTACAACAACTGGATGGCCGATTTCTGCCAGGCGGCGCCGGACCGGCTCTTTGCCGCCGCCATGGTGCCACTGCAGAATATGGACTACGCAGTTGCAGAGCTGCGGCGGATCTCTCAGATCCCCTGCTTCCGCGGCGCTTTTATCCGGCCCATGTTTATCGAGGGGCACTATTTCACCCATCCTTACTACGACCCACTGTGGGCGGAGCTGGAGCGCCTGGGCGTGACAGCCGCCGTGCACCCCACGACGGGGCTGTGGAACCCGGAGTGGACCTCCCACGGACAGTTTATCGAGAAGGTGAAGGGCCGGCTCAACCAAATCGCTTTTGTGCGCGAGTTCGGCGGCGGGCCCTTTGCCGGCGGCGGCAACGGCCGCAATGTCTCCTTCACCGCCTTGCCGCCATTAGGGCATCCGGTGGCGCCGGTCTTGTCCTACTGGTTGGACAATCACATGTTCGTCGCGTCCACCTTGATCGGCTTTACCGTCATGCAACGTTATCCGCAGATGAAGGTGGTAGTAGCGCATGGCAAGGCCTCGTGGATGGAGGAGGTGTTGGAGAAGATGGAGGCCTCCACGCGGACGGTTCCCCTCCTGCACTATTATCCTGTGCGGACGGATGCCGAGGAGATGTGGGAAGAAGGCCACGTGATGCTGGGGTTTGACGCTGAAGAGCGCTTGATCCAGAAGCTCCCTCACAGCTTCGCGGAAAAGATCGTCTGGGGCTCGCGTTATCCCCACCACGACACCACCAGCGCCTGGGACGCCATCGAGGCCCTAACCCAGGCACACGTCGAGGAACCCCTCATCGCTCGTATGCTAGGTGGGAATGCCGCCGAACAGTTCGGTGTGAAACTGGTGCAGAAGGTCGGCGCCTAGTATACTGTCAATCTCTAAACTTTCGGTCTTTCTCGTGCCCAGGCGGAGCCTGGGCACGCGGTGTGGTCGTGGCTCTGCCACCCCTGGGGGTTGCGGTCCCGGGCAGAGTCTGAGAACGAGATCGTCATCCGTCGTATTACGGCAGTTTTCAGTTGGATGTGTCCTTCCCTGGTGGGAGCGCGGGCGTCCCGCCCGCATAAAAGCGCCCAAGATGGGCGCGCTCCCAGGATGCAGGCAAGTGCAAACCGCTATAATTTTGCTGGTTTGTCATTCTGAGGCTCCTGCGACTCCGCTCAGAGCCTGTCCTGAGTTCATCGAAGGAATAAACTCCGGCCGAAGAATCTCGTGTTGAGTCCTCCGTTAAGTGAGACCTGTCCTGAGCGTAGTCGAAGGGTTCTTCGCCTCCGCCGTGCTTCGGCTCAGAATGACATCCCCCACCTTCAGTGCGTTGACCTACTAAAAGGCACCCTAATGTTTGACCGGCATCAGCCGCTCATCGCCACAGGTTCACGGCGCACACGCCCGGATCGTATCTAGCACAGTTTGTTTGGCATTGACGCCTTCCCCGACCGGAAAAATAATCGGCAGCCCGAGGCCGGAGTGCCGATAAGACTCAATCCGTTCGCGACATTCCGCCGGAGTGCCGGCGACTCCCATCGCCTGAATTAACTCATCCGGCACGAGCTTTGCCGCCCCTACCCGGTCGCCTTTTATCCAGGCCGCCCTGATAGTCTGCGCCGCGTCCGGAAATCCGCTCTCCGCCATCAAGCGATTGTAGCGCGGGAAAAATCCCGCATAGAATGCCGCGGCTGGCCGCAGCCGGTCGATCGCTTCTTGGCGATTCTCCGCTATGCTGCATGACAACAAAGAGACGATATCAATATCTTCCGGTCGCCGTCCCGCACGCCGCGCGCCGATGGCAACGTGTTCTTTCGCTTTACGGCCAGATGCCAACGTACTCCACACCATGATCGTCCCTTGCGCCATCTCGCCACAGACTTCGAGCATTTGCGGAAACACGGCTGACAGATAGATCGGGAGTTCCTTGCGAATAGGGCTGAACCACAGATCGAAGCGCTCGATGCTGAGTACTTCCCCTTTGTACGAGACTACGCCGTCACGCAACAAGGCGCGAATGATCTCCACCGTCTCTTTCACGCGCTGGACCGGCTTACCATAAGCAATGCCGTGCTCTGGCTCGACCTGGACCTTATGGCTCGATCCCAGACCTAAGATGAAGCGTTGCTGCGAGTAATGATCAACACAGGCAGCCGCCATAGCGATCGTCGGCGCACTGCGGACAAAGACGCTGCTGATCGCCGTTCCGAGCAGAATCCGCTTGGTCGCCAACGCACAGGCAGTGAGGATAGAAAACTGATCCCCTCCGTGTCCTTCCACGACCCAGGCAGATTCATAGCCGAGGTCTTCGGCCAATTTGACACAATCCACGATATCCCGCGGTGACAGTCCGCCACCGCCGAGCGCCACACCGAT
>JACQEL010000228.1 GCA_016200595.1 Deltaproteobacteria bacterium | reverse complement strand
GCACAGGAGATTCCTACACGGGCGTGCTTGCAGTTAGCCGCAGAGGAAGAAAGGGAGAAGGCGGGAAGGTGGGCAGTGCCCACCCGACAAGACTAAAACGAATAGAGGACCTCCCAGGCGACGGTGTCCTGGCCAGGGAAGAGACGGGTTCGTCCTTCGAAGAGGTTCGCGCTGCTACCCTTCCTGCTGGTTTCATCATGGCGATACTCAGCACGAAAAGTGACTCCGGGGAGGAACTGGTAGGCCAGGGTAGGCGTGATCTCCCACACCGTTTGGCTCGCCCCGGTGCGCACCCCGTCCGCATCATTGAAAAACTCTGTCCGCAAGGTGGCTGAGATTTCGTCAGTGAAATGATAAGTGGCGTAGCCTGCTAACCCATCCCAGTAGGCGGTCTTGGTGCCGCGACCGCTGGGCTTAAACGGCCCCAACAGGTTGGTCTCGTTGGCGACGTTGTAGTCCAGAATAAAGGTCCATTTGTCGGTAGGTTTGTAGGTGGTCAGCAGGGAGTAGAGATAACGCGTCGAATCCCCGCGGTCTTGCTGCTCCGGTCCGACCGTTCCGGCAGCGTAGAGAGTCAGGGTCGAGGTTGGCGTGACGGTGAGACCACCAGTAAAGCTCTTGCCATCATTGTTGTCGGCGACAGTATCCCAGCCAACGATGAACCCTAAGTCAGCGCTGACCCAGTCAGCGAAGGGGTAATTGAGCAGCAGACCGGTGTGAGTGAACGGAATCGCCCAGCCGAAGAGGATGGAATTAGAGATATTGTAGTTGATGTTATCCCACGTTTTAATGACTTCAGCGCCATGCAAAGTGACGAACTTTCCGGCCTTCACGTTTAAGCCGTTGCCGATGGGCAACTTATAGGTGAGATAGGCTTGGACGGCTTCAAAGGAATTGCGACTTTCACTGCAACTGCCTTTTCCGCTGACGGACGGAGAAATCCCACCGCACCACCAAGTAGACCGCCCTACGACTTCCGCCGTCTTGCCAAAATCCAGATCGACCACGAACCCCAGCTCGCCATCGACCACACGTTGGAGGCGGATATTGGCGAGATCAAGATCGCCGTGACCAGCTTTGCGGTTCATCAGCAGCAGCCCGTTCTTGCCCGACTTGGGCTCGTTGAAATTCCAGGTATAATTGCTCGCGAGCAGGCCGTGGATCTCTAATCCCCACGACTTCAATGGCACCGCCAGTCCGACGGCTTCCACCGGACTCCAGGGGGAAGGTTTAGCCTCGGCTTCTGGCGGAGGAGTCGCCTCTTGTGCATGCGTGCTACACACAGTTACTAGGCTGCATACCATCATACCCACTGCCCAAAGCCATCCAATCTTCCGCTGCATCTCCTACCTCCCAGTTTTTCTCAAGATTTTGTCAGAACCACCACCGAAATAGGCAAGCAGCAAGACTCATGCCGCCAAGGCAGGACAAAAACTGCCCGAAAAACAAGAACAGCTGGGTGTCTACGAACCACGCGTGCCTAGAAGGGCGGCAGAGAAGGGGTGCAACTGCCCAAACTCTGGACAATCTCCGTTGACAGCCGGCATCCAATCACTTAGTGTCTGTCGTATTCACTAAACAGGCAAAGCAAATTTTAATTATCCGGGAAAGGAGAGATGTTATGGCGACTGCGACTATGGACTTTGAGGCGCGGCAACTGCTGAAGGCGTACCGCAAGGGATTAATCACGGACGAGCTGTTCGAAGAGCAGATGAAAGAGCTCGGGAACGGCGCGAACGGCCAGGGGCGCTACACTTACAACGGCAAGAGTCACGCCACCGAAGGGGAGATGATTATGCATCTCCTGGATGAGTTCCGCTGTGGCGAGAACTTCGCCGCCGAGTACCTCAACCGCTGGGTCGAGGTGAGCGATCAAGACTGAGTAAAAGGGGGCTTGCGGGTGGTGCAACACCGCGAGGCCTATCACGCGCAGATTCTCGAAGCGCGACTCCGTGAGTTGGGAGGCATTCCGCAGTGCACGGTACCGGCGGAACGGCGGGAGAAGGAACTACCCTTCTATGCCTCAACCGAAATGAAAGACGTGCAGAAGCTGCAGTCGATCGCCGCCCGGCTCAGCGATCCTGTCGCTGTGCTGAAACCGATCACTGATGTGATCGACCAGATTCAAGAGGATCAGCAGAGCAAAGAGCTGCTGCGCTCGCTGGTTGATGACGAGATGTCGAGCGTCAAATGGCTGTTGGCGGCTTGCCAGACCCTCAGTGCGGCCAAGACTGCATAACCTCGGGGGTTAGGGGTTAGGGGTTAGGGGTTGGAGAGGATTTGCAAACAAAATGAGCGGGGAATGATTTCCCCTGTGGTTTTGCAAACCAATCCCTAGTCCCCAATCCCCAACTCCCTTTTTCATGCCAATATCTATCCCGCTCTCCCCCACACTTTTGCAGCCGCTGCTCCCGTTGCGCGAGGCCTTTGCTGGCGCTTGGGAGACGATTCTCGCCAGTACCGCTGCGGCGCCTGATCCGGCTTTGGCGGCAGCCCACCTGAGCCGTCTGGCCGAGCATGGGGTTGGCAGCGGTCTCGTGATCCGCACTCCACCACTCTGTCGAGATTTGCTGTTTCTGCTGGGATCGAGTCAGCATTTGACTACCGTACTGTTAAGCCAAGGGCAACGCTGGGAGGAAGCCTTCCTGCAGGACCGGCAGTCGTCGCTCAAGAGTGTAGACTCTCATCTCTCCAGGTTGCAGGGTCAGCTTTCCGTAGAGCTGCCGGAAGAGGATTTTTTGCGCGGATTACGCGCCTACCGCAATCGCGAATACCTCCGCATCGGCACGCGCGACTTACTGGCGTTGGCCACGCTGGAAGAGACCACCCAAGATCTCAGCTATTTAGCCGAGGCCGCAGTGCAGGTCGCCTACGAATATACCCGTGCCAAGCTGCGCGCGGCCTATGGCGAAGCCGTCATTGACGACACCGGGCAACCGCGACCACTCGGGTTTGTGGTTTTCGCTATGGGTAAATTCGGCGGCCTGGAACTCAATTTCAGCTCGGACATCGATCTCCTCTACCTTTATGAACGCGACGCTGGACCCACCACCGGTGGCAGTAAGGGAACGCTTGAGCCGCGGGCATTTTTCACCCAGTTGGCCCAAGGGCTGACTCGGGCGTTGAATGACTTGGTGGCCGGCGGCCGCGTGTTTCGGGTGGATCTGCGCCTGCGACCCGATGGGATGAATGGGCCGGTCGTCAATTCTCTGCCGAACGTGTTAGGATATTACGAATCGTTGGGGCAAACCTGGGAGCGGGTGGCGTTGCTCAAGGCGCGTGCAGTTGCGGGCGATAAAAAATTAGGCGAACACTTTCTTCATGATATCTCACCTTTTGTTTTTCGTCGCTACCTCGACTTTGCCACCCTCGAAGACATGAAGGACATGAAGGCGCGGGTGGAGCGCGCGTTGCGCAGCGAGGAACGCGAGAATCTCAATGTGAAGCTGGGCCGGGGCGGCATCCGGGAAATCGAATTTGTCACCCAGGCGCTGCAATTGCTGCACGCCAGCAAAGATCCGCACGTGCGGGAACGGAGTACACTTCCGGCCCTGGATCGCTTGGCAGAAGGCAAATACCTGGCCCTTACTGACCGTCATGCTTTGCGCGACGCGTATTATTTTCTACGTCAGGTCGAGCACAAGCTCCAGATCGTGCAAGATCGCCAGACGCATACGTTGCCGGATAACGAAGCCGGGATACAAACGCTCGCCCGGCGGCTGCGGCTCGGCGAACAAGAGTCCCAAGTCTCAAGTCTCAAGTCCCAAGTCTCAAGTCTCAAGTCTCAAGTCTCAAGTCTCAAGTCTCAAGTCCCAAGTCCAAAGTCTCAAGTCTCAAGTATGGACCAATCTTACCAATCCCCGACCCCTAACCCCCAACCCCTCGACGAAGTCGAACTCTTCTGGTCCACTCTGCGTTTCCACACTGAGGGCGTCCATCAGATCTTTCGCTCGCTGTTTCATGGGGCTGAGAAGGAGAACGAGAGTCACGATCCCGAGATCTCAGCGTTGCTGCGTGAGTTACATCACGAGGAGCGTACTTTGTGGCGCTTGCAACAACTGGGGTTTCGAGAACTTGGTGCGGCGTACCAAAACGTGCGCTTGTTACACGATGGTCCCCCGTATGCGCCGGCCTCGCCGAAACGACGCAAACTGCTCTATGCCTTGGCGCCGGTCTTGTTTCGTGAGGTCTCCCGCGCTGCCGATCCCGACCGGGCTTTGGCGGCGATGGCGAGTCTCATCGCCTCTATCGGTGCACGCTCAAGTTTTCTGGCGCTGTTACGGGAAAATCCGGCGGTGCTGCGCACCCTGGTCGGGCTGTTTGGCACCAGCGCTTATCTCACCCAGATCTTTCTCCGCCATCCCGAATTGCTCGACAGCTTGGTGCGCGCTGACCTGGTGAGGGTAGACAAAGACCAGGTCGCCATGCAGGAAGAACTTACGGCCCGCCTGGCCACGGTGGAAGAGTATGAAGACCGGCTTGATATCTTGCGCGGTTACCGGGCCGAAGAATTTCTCCGCATCGGCATTCATGACAGTAATGGGCTACTGAATGTCACCGAGGTGAGCCGACAACTGACGAGCCTGGCCGAAGTCTGTCTAGTGGGAGCCTACGACACGGCACGGGCCGCGTTGCTGCAGCAGCTCGGCTTGACCGTGATGCCTGGACACCTGGCTATTGTCGGCATGGGGAAACTAGGAGCGGGGGAGTTGAACTACAACTCGGACCTGGACTTGATTTTCCTCTATGAGGCGGCTGAGGAAGCTGAAACGCGGGGAAAAATCGGTGCTCAGGAATTTTTCACGAAGCTGGTCCAACGCCTGATCTCCGTGCTCCAAGTACAGACCCGAGAAGGCTACGTGTATAAGATTGATACCCGCCTCCGGCCTTCGGGCAGGTCGGGTTCGCTCGTGTCGTCACTCACTGCTTTCGTGCGCTATCATCAGACCAGCTCACAGTTGTGGGAGCGGCAGGCTTTGATCAAGGCTCGCGTTGTCACTGGGGACCCCCTCCTGAAAGAGCCGATTGCTGAGGTATTAGAAAGTATTGTCTATGCAGAGGAGATCGATGCTACGGGAGTTGCGGAGATTGATCGTTTGCGCGGTCGTATGGAGCAAGAGTTAGCGCGGGAAGGCCGGGGGCGCTTTAACATCAAGACTGGGCGTGGTGGTCTTGTCGACATTGAGTTTCTCGTGCAAATGTTACAACTCCGTTACGGTCGGCGTTACCCGGCGCTCCGACAGCGAGCGACCCTGGCGGCTCTAGAAGCTGTACACGCGTGTGGGGTGCTCCCGGTGGATGACTTCCACCTCTTACGGGACGGCTATCGGTTCCTGCGCACCCTTGAGAACCGCTTGCGTATCGAACGTGACCAACCAGTCGAGGCTCTAGAGAGCGAGAGCGAACATCTCACCTCCCTTGCCCGACGTTTGGGGTATGAAGGGGATGACGCGGCCACACGGTTACTGACTGATTACCAGGACCAGCGCGAAGCCATTCGAGCATGCTATACTCGCTGGTTCGTTCAAGAGAGAGGATAGACACCATGAGTACGGAACAAGACCGGCCCGTGCCGGCAGAAGACTTCGCGACCCTACTAGCTCGAGAGCAGACCGGGCCAGCTTTGCAGGAAGGCCAAGTGGTCAAAGGACGCGTTATCCAGATCGGGGAAGACGTCGTTTTTGTCGAAGTGCAGGGCTCGGTCGAGGCGGTCATGGCCCGTGCCGAGCTGGACGATGAGCAGGGCAACCTGCAGGTCTCTATTGGTGATGAAGTGGAAGCGACCGTGATCGCGACTGAGAATGAAGTGCGCCTGTCACGGAAACTCCTCAAGGGCATCCAGGCGCGCGAGCAACTCGGCATGGCTGCCGCCAATGGGTTACCGGTCGAGGGTAAGGTGACCGCGGTGGTGAAGGGAGGCTACGAAGTGATGGTCGCCGGGCTGCGCGCTTTCTGTCCGTTTTCGCAGATCGATGTGCGCCGGGTGGAGTCCGCTGACGCGTTTCTCAACCAAGTGCTGGAGTTTCGCATCGCCCGGTATAGCGAGAACGGGCGCAACTTCGTGGTCTCGCGCCGGCAGCTGTTGGAAGAGCAAGCGACCAAAGCTGCAGAAGAAGTGCGGAAGAAAATCGTGCCGGGCGCAGTCTTGCCGGGCACGGTGACGTCCCTCACCGATTTCGGCGCGTTTGTCGATCTCGGCGGCGTCCAGGGCCTGGTCCACATCTCGGAGATTTCCCACTCGCGCGTCGTCAAGACCGCCGAGGTGTTGCGAGTCGGTGAGGCGGTCTCAGTCAAAGTCCTGAAGATCGACGAGAAGACCGGGAAGATTGCCCTCAGCATGAAAGCGTTGGCCGGCGATCCGTGGACGGCGGTGGCTGGGCAATTGCGTGAGCGGCAGATCGTGCGCGGACGCATCGTGCGGGCGATGGACTTCGGCGTCTTTGTGGAACTGCTGCCTGGAGTGGATGGACTGCTGCATAGCAGCGAGATCCCCCGCAACCAACAGGGGCGCGTAAAAGAAGCGGCGACCGCACAGGAAGAAATGACCGTCATGATCCTGGCGATCGATCTCGACAAGCGTCGTGTCTCGCTGGCCCTGGCACCAGAAGGTGCCACTCCTGGTGAACAAGCCGAGGAGTCGCTACTGGCAGTTGGCGCAGCGGTGAATGGCACAGTCGAAGGGGTGGAGCCGTTTGGGGTGTTTGTTCGTCTCGGTCCCGGACAGACCGGGTTGATTCCCAACGCGGAGATGGGCACGCCACGGGGGACGGATCACCGCAAGGAGTTTCCGCCGGGGGCCGAGGTGAAAGTCGTGGTGACCGCGATCGAAGACGGCGGGAAGCGCATCCGCCTCTCGCGCGCGAAAGCCCGTGAACACGAGGAGCGGGCCGACACTCAGACCTATCTACAGGGCTCGGCGCCGAAGGGCCGAGGGTTTGGCGTGACCCTGGGGGATTTGCTGAAGCAGAGTCGGAAGAACTAAGAGTGAAAAGTGAAGAATGAAGAGTGAAGAATTGCAAGCAGAGAATTGTTTCCTCTTTACTCATAACTCCTCACTCTTCTCTGCTGGGAGCGCGGGCGTCCCACCCGCTGTGACTCTTTTGCACTCAAGTACCATAAGTGCCTGCCAAGCACCCTCGCTAGTTCTCGACGCAGGTCATTGGGGAGGCGATCTGGTTCGTCGAGGAGCACATAGACTCCGGGCACCTTTCCGTGTTTGATGACGAGCACTGGCTCTCCGCTCCCGAACAAGGTGGCGCTCTTTTTCTCGTGCCGACTCTCACGGCTTTTGTTCCCAGGGCTTTCTCGGTCCCAGGCTCTGCCTGGGACCGCACGGGTCGGGCGGCTCTGCCGCTGCACGAGCGGCCGCCGGCAGGCAGAGCCGGCCACGCGGGTAGCCGTTCAGGCGCAGAAATAGTTTTGGCGCAGGGAACAAAAACAGGATCTCCTGCCATTCTCAGCCTCAGCGAATTTTCATCACTCCAGCTGCTTGAGATTTCTCAAGTTGGCCGCGAATCGCACGCACGTCTTCAGGCCGAAACTCAGTCACCCGTCCGGGCTTCAGTTGCCCTCGGCGAATGGCTCCTGCCTGCTTGACGCTTGCCACCAAACGCTCAAAGTCTTTTTGCTTCACTTGAACTCCTCCTCGACCAATCGTCGCATGATCGCTATCGGCGTGGGCGTGAGATCTTCTTGGTCATTCTTACTCAATGTCCTTTGTGAAGACGAGAGTCTTGAGAAATCTTACGCTGACAGGCTACGTCATTGGCGGAGAACCGGTAATATCCCACTCGGTTCGTCTACCATGAATTGGACTGCTCGCCCCTTGCCTCTATTGCTAGCGGAGCAAGGGAAAAGAGACAGGAAAGACCTGTCTCTGCAGGTCTGAGAGTGGCCGGTATGTAAAGGCTGAGGCTGGCGTGCGCTGCCGCCAGTGGGAGGGCAGCTTCCACGACTTGGAGGGTTGCACGCGAAACCAAGTCGCACGGGCAGTGCATCAGGCTGGCATCAACGCCTCCGCGACTTGTTCACACGAATATCCGCCCGCAAAGAGGCGTTTGGCGAGCGAGAGTAGGGAGTGCAACACTTCGCGAGTGAGCGTGCGGCAGCGTTGCCCAAAGGTTATTTCTCCTTTGGCAAACGCGAACTGCTCAGAGGTCGATGCAATCGTAGGCGTGCGTTGGAGAATG
>JACQEL010000155.1 GCA_016200595.1 Deltaproteobacteria bacterium | reverse complement strand
GCCGCCTTCAATGCGGTCGTGAGTACCTGCCCGGCCAGCAAACAGGCCGAGCTTTTTCTTGAGTCCTTTCACCAAGACTTCTTGCACCAGCGAACTCTTGCCTGAGCCCGAGACACCGGTAATGCAAGTCCAGGTCCCCATTGGAATATGCACGTCGATGGCACGCAAGTTGTGCTCGCGCGCGCCGAGGATTGACAGGCGCGGCCGATTCTCCAGCGGGCGCAACGGCCCCAGACGCGGATGGGTTGAGTCAAGGAACTGGCCAGTGATCGACTCCGGGTTGTGACGGAGTTCGCGCGGAGTGCCGATCGCTACCACTTTGCCGCCATGCACCCCAGCGCCCGGGCCAAGATCAACCACGATGTCTGCACTGTTGATCGTCTGCTCGTCATGCTCGACTACCAGCACGGTGTTGCCGCGCTGTTGCAGGTTCCGCAAGGTGGTCAGCAACCGCGCGTTGTCACGGGGATGCAGGCCGATCGTCGGCTCATCGAGGATGTAACACACGCCCCGCAAGTTCGAGCCCAGTTGCGCGGCCAGGCGAATCCGTTGCGCCTCACCACCTGAGAGCGTGTCCGCCCGACGGTCGAGGGTCAAGTACGACAAGCCCACTTCATTCAAAAATGATAGCCGTGGTACGATCTCTTTGAGAATCGGCTCGGCAATAAGCCCATCACGGGAAGAGAGCGGCAAGGCGGTAAGGTGCTACAAACAGTCTGCTGCCGATAAGGCGGTCACTTCCCAGATGGCTTGACCGGAGACCTTCACCGCCCGCGCGCGCGGATTGAGGCGCGTGCCTGCGCACACCGGACACGGGACTTCATTCAGGAACTGGGCCGGATAGAGCGCGAGATCCATGCCTTCACTCTCAGTGATAGCAGCATTGAGGATCGCGAAAGCGCCACGCACACTGTTGTCATCACCGGCGAGCACCAACTGTTGCTGTTCGGGGCTCAGGGCAGCGAACGGCCGGTCCAGCGGTACTCCTTTTTTCTTCAGGCCCCGCAGTAGTTTGGTATGCTCGCGTTTGAACTCCGGCCGGGCCAACGGCAGCAACGCGTCCTCATCAAGAGCTTTCCCTGGATCTGGCACGACTAAGGCTGGGTCGAACTCCCAGCGCGACCCGAGCCCAGTGCACTCCGGACAGGCGCCCTGGCGGCTGTTGAAGGAGAACATACGCGGGTCGAGGAGGTCATAGCCCAAGCCGCACGGCACACAGAAAAGTTTCTCGCTGTACATCCGCTCCGCCCCGTCTCCGAGCAGACGCACTGCACCATTCCCCACGCGCAAGGCAGTCTGAAGCAAAGGCTCTAAGTTCTGCGCAGCACCATTTACCTGCAACTCGCCGACGACAATTTCAATGTCATGTTCCTTGAAGCGAGCGAGACTCATGCCTGGGGTGATGGCAGTCACTTTGCCATCGATGCGGGCCTGGGTGAAGCCGAGCTTACGCGCGCCGGCCAGCACATCTTTATGAAATCCCTTGCGGCCACGCACCACCGGCGCCAGAAAGGCCACGTGTTGCTCGCGAAAGTTTTCGCGGATGCGGTCGAGAATCTGACTGCGGCTTTGCACCGACAAAGGCTGGCCACAGTTGACGCAGTGCTGCACGCCGGTTTTGGCGTAGAGCAGGCGCAGATAATGAGAAATCTCGGTCACAGTGGCGACAGTGGAATTACGACCGCCGCGGCTCAGGCGTTGCTCGATCGCTACCGTGGGCGGGATGCCGGTCAACAGATCGACATTGGGTCGGGCCATGACCTTAATAAATTGGCGCGAATAGGCTGAGAGACTGTCGATGTAACGGCGTTGTCCCTCAGCATAAACGATATCAAAAACCAGGGTGGATTTGCCCGAACCCGACAAGCCCGTCACTACCACCATTTCTTCCCGAGGAATCTCCAGCGAAATATTCTGCAGATTATGTTCCTTAGCGCCAATCACAGAAATCACATGATTAGGGGCTAGGGGCTGGGGGCTAGAGGCTGGGGAAAATTCGGACTTCGGACTTCGGACTTCGGACTTCGGACTAATTATGCGAGAGAGGTACTGTCCCGTATAAGACTCCTGAACTCGCGCTACTTGTTCAGGAGTGCCTTGAGCAATCACTCGCCCGCCGCCATCTCCTCCTTCAGGGCCGAGATCAATGAGGTAATCCGCGCACTTAATCACCTCTAAATTGTGCTCGACAATCACTACCGAGTGGCCACGTTCGACCAGGTGGTTGAAAGCCGTCAGCAGCTTCTGGATGTCGGCGAAGTGCAAGCCGGTGGTGGGTTCATCAAAGATGAAGAGGGTACCTTTTGCAGGTTGCTGATCCCTCTCACGTTCGTGCTTCGACGGGCTCAGCACGAACGGTTGATTCACAGTACCTAGCTCCTTTTCCCGTTCGCCCTGAGCTTGTCGAAGCCTGTCCTGAGCACGGTCGAAGGGGGTGAACGGATCAACCGATCGCTCCCTGCCGATATGCGCTGCCAGTTTCAGCCGCTGCGCTTCACCACCAGAGAGAGTCGTGAGCGACTGGCCTAGACGCATGTAATCCAACCCGACCGCGGCCAGTGGCGTCAAGCGTCTCACCACTTCAGCCTGCGCAGAGAAAAACTCCAGCGCCTCGGCTACGGTTAGGTCCATGATCCCAGTGAGGTTTTTTCCCCGGTAAGTCACCTCCAATACTTCAGCGCGGAAGCGTTTGCCATGACACTCTGGGCAGGGCACATACACATCCGAGAGGAACTGCATCTCGATTTTCTCAAATCCTTCACCCTTACAGGTGTCGCACCGCCCACCCTCGACATTGAACGAGAAGGTACCGGCACCGTACCCTCGCAATCTGGCGAGCTCGGTTTCGGCGAGCAAGCGACGCAACGGGTCAAACGCCTTGGTGTATGTCAGCAGATTGGCGCGTGGAGTAGTGCCGATCGGCGCCTGGTCAACAAAAATCACATCAGCAATGAGGTCCCCACCAACGATGTCACGGCAGGCGCCGGGAATACCCACCGGTTCTCCTTTGCGTTTCTTCAAACCACGGTACAGGACCTCCTCAACCAAAGTGGATTTTCCTGAACCAGAGACGCCGGTAAGACACACGATGCAACCGAGCGGAATCTCAACCTCGAGAGCTTTTAAGTTATTGGCCGTGGCGCCGAGAATTTTCACACTGTGCCCGGGTCTCGCTCCTCGCCGCCGTGACGGCAGGGGAATCTCCTGGCGGCCGGACAGATACTTGCCCGTCAGAGAACGTTTATCCCGCAGCAGCTTGGCGTAAGATCCGGCAAAAACTATCTCTCCACCCTTCTCACCAGCGAGCGGCCCGAGGTCGAGAATGTGATCCGCCTCTTTGACAATCTCTGGGTCGTGCTCGACCACTACCACGGTGTTGCCATTATCGCGTAAGCTTTTGAGGATGCGCACCAAGCGGTGGCTATCACGCGGGTGCAGACCGATCGAAGGTTCATCGAGGATATACAGCGTATTGACGAGCGAAGAGCCAATGGCAGTCGTCAGATCTACCCGCTCTAATTCGCCACCCGAGAGCGTGCGCGACTGACGATCCAAAGTCAGGTACTCAACCCCGACCTCAACCAGATAACGTAAACGCTTGCGGATCTCTTCCAGGATGAGATGGGCGACTTGATCCTGAAAGGCGGTGAGGTGCAAGTCACGGAAAAAGGCGTAACACTCACCCACACTGAGCTGGGCGAGTTCCGCCAAAGTCTTGCTGCCGATCCGGTAGAGCAACGCCTCAGGCTTAAGACGAGCACCGTGACAGACCTCGCAGGGAAAGTACCCACGGTAGCGTGCGAGGAAGACCCGCACGTGCATCTTGTAGGTCTTAGTTTCCAACCAGCGAAACCAGCCACGCACGCCATAATAGTCGCCGTCCCCTTCGATCACCCAGCGCTGTTGCTCAGCGCTCAGGTTCCGCCAGGGGATAGTCGTGGGAATGTTTCGTTTCTGGCAGAAAGCGAGCACCTCGCGCCGTTCCCACTGGGCGGCTTTGATACGCCAGGGTTTAATCGCGCCGTCTTTAATCGACAGCAGCGGGTCAGGCACGACCAAGTCCAGGTCGATATCGATAGTACGCCCGAAACCACGGCAACTTTCGCACGCCCCCAGTGGGCTATTGAAAGAAAACATATTAGGGACCGGCTCTTTGTACGTGAGGCGACACGTGGCACACTCGAGCTGATCTGAGAAGGGCTGTTCGACGTTCTCGGCATCGGGAAAAATCAGCGTCAACCGTCCCTTGCCGTAGTGAAAGGCCTGCTCCAAAGAATCGTGGATGCGCTTCTTCTGCCGCGCCCCCAAGACCAAGCGATCTACTAAGACCATGAAATGACCCTCACGGTCTGAGGGACGCTCTTGGAGTTCCTGGATATCGAGGACCTTACCGTTCTCGACCAGTCGGTAGAATCCTGAATGGAGGAGCCCAGCGCGGATCTCGTCCCACGGCAGCGTCGCAGGCGCAGAAACGGCGAAAGTAATGAGAAAGCGCGAGCCTTCTGACCAGGTGGCAGATAGTTTCCTGAACACCGACTCGGCCGAGTCGCGTTCCACCGGTTGGCCGCACTGGCGGCAGTACAGCACGCCGATTTTGGCGAAGAGCAATTTCAAATGGTCGTGCAGCTCGGTCATCGTACCGACCGTGGAGCGCGAGGTGCGCACCGGTCGGTTCTGATCGATAGCAATCGCTGGCAGGATGCCCTCGATCTTCTCGACTTTGGGTTTGTCCATACGGTCGAGAAACTGTCGCGCGTAGGCCGAGAAACTCTCAACGTAGCGTCGTTGGCCTTCGGCATAGAGGATATCGAAAGCCAGGCTCGACTTCCCCGAGCCACTTACTCCGGTCACTACGGTCAATTGATTAAGAGGAATAGTAACGTCGATGTTTTTAAGATTGTTTTGCCGGGCGCCTGTAATAACAATTCCACCGTTTTTGCGTGTGCCGTTGATACTCAACCGCGTCCTCCACTTTCTAAGCAATCAGCCGTCAGCGATCAGCTTTCAGCCCAGGAAGTCAGGAATCGGAGAAACGGGGAATCGGTGAACAGAAAAATTTGGTTCTCCCTTTCGTCCTCTTTCCTTCTAAAGCTGACTGCTGATCGCTGAGTGCTGACTGCTCTCTTCATAAGCGTCAGAGGCGAGTGAGTCTAGACGGGCGCTGTGGTAAGGTTGAGACTGTTCAGGAGGAACGTAACTTTCAGTTTTGCTAAGTAGGCAGAAAGGCAGCTAAATACGCGAAAAACAAGGAGAAAGGCAGAGAGGGGGGATTTCCCTGCTGACCCCCTCAATCCCCTGGTTTCCCCACTCGATTTACAACGATTTTCACAACAGTTCGATTAAGGGAAAAGTCCCCTTTTCGTGTTATAATAATATACTTGACTAACCTAGGGATTACCGGCTGAAGGGGCAGGGGGGTTGTTTAGCCTTTCTTGTTCTCGCTCTGCTGCTGCCAAGAGTTCATAAGCCAATTTTCTCGATTGCGCTAGCGTTAGGGGATACCAAGCTATCGCTCT
>JACQEL010000154.1 GCA_016200595.1 Deltaproteobacteria bacterium | reverse complement strand
CAATGGCGCGCCGTTCGCCAGTCCGCTCATAGCGGGCGATATAGTCATCGTGCTCGCCGGCATAGGGTTCGGGCATGAGGAGTTGCAGTTTCCGGCCCTGCACTTCGGTGCGGGTATAGCCAAAGATGCGCTCAGCCGCAGGATTGAACAGATCGATGCAGCCCTGACGGTCGCTGGAAATGACCGCGTCTTGCGTCGTGTTAATGAGGTTGCGGAGCTGGATTTCGGCGCGTTGCTGGGCCGTGATATCACGGGCAATCGCTGAAGCGCCAAGCAAGTTGCCCACCTCATCTGTGATCGGCGAGATGGTGAGCGAGACGATGATTTGCCTGCCATCTTTCCGCACGCGCACAGTCTCGTAATGCTCGACCCCCGCTCCGTGCCTAATCCGTTCGAGGATCTGAGGCAGCTCGTTGGCTCGATCGGATGGAACCAGCAGCGAGATTGGGCGCCCAACGACTTCGTCGGCGGCATAGCCATAGATCCGCTCCGCGCCCGCGTTCCAGCTGACAATGATCCCGTCCAGCGTTTTGCCGATGATGGCGTCATCAGAGGACTCGACAATGGCGGCAAGGTGGGTCAGCGCTTCCTGCTCCCGCTTGCGCGCGGTAATATCCAGCACCATGCCCTCGTAGCCGACGACGCGACCCTGCGTATCGTGAAGCGTCCGGGCATACAGGCTCACAACAATGGGGTCCCCGTTCTTTTTCTTCCAGTGTAACTCGACGCCTTCGACGACGCCGGAGATCTCATACTGCGCGCGTAAACGCTCTCGCTGCGTCGGATCGAGATACAGATCGTCTGGGAGTTTGAGTGCCAACACGTCGTCTGCACAGTCGTACCCCAGCATCCGCACCAAGGCCGTGTTGACCGCGGTAAAGTGCCCCGCCGGCGTACTGCGGAAAACACCCGCTAGCGCATTCTCAAAGAGGGAGCGGTAGCGTGCTTCACTCTCTTGCAGCGCTGCCTCCGCCTGCGTGCGCGCGCTGATGTCGAGCAGGGCCATCCGACACTGCATGGTGGCTCCGCTGCGCTTCTGCACGGTGATACTCTCCAGTTGTACGGCGCGTGGCCGCCCGTCCGGCTGCGAGAGGTGGAGGTCGCACGTGTGCCTGGCCTCGGTGGTGAACACTGCCCGGAGATGCCGATAGAGCAGGTCACTGTCTGCCAGCGAGAGAAAGTGGGACAACCTTTTGCGCAAGAGGGACACACGGTCCACACCGAGCAATTTGCAGGCGGTCAGATTCGCTTCCAGGACAGTCCCCTGCTCATCCACGGTGAGCAAACCGACGGGCGCAAATTCATAGAGGTCGCTATATCGGTCGCGAGATACGACCAACTCTCGTTGCACCTGCTGCAGTTCCTCGTTCTGCATTTCCAGTTCCATCTGGTGCACCTGCAGCTCGTAGACGAGTTGCTGCGCGTCGTCGGCCACCGGGCCTGGCATGGCCCGCGGCGTGGCCCGCAGGACCTCTTCCGCTTGCTGCCGGAGCTTGTGCAGCACGGCAGTGGCTCCGTCTATCCGGTCTTTGGGCTCAGTCATCGGGACGCCTCGTTTCTCCTCGCCTGCCTGCGCCGCGGCCACTGGGCGACGCTACGCTGTGCGCGGGCGCTCGGTAATATCTGTCATCACCACAATGATCAGAGGAGGAAGTTCATTCGCACGCGCAACGCGGCGCGCATTCACCCGCAGGATCTTCCGCCCAACGAGCGCGACCTGGTGCTCCACCGTCACATCTTCGACTGACGATCGCGACAGCACGAGGTCTTCGAGCAACGCGCGCAGCTCCGCGATATTCCACTGCCCGCTGCCGAGTTCGTACAAGAGCCGGCCGCTGACCTCCGGGGCTGTCAGATGAAACGTCCGGGAAAAGGCACGATTGGCCGAGATAACCCGTAACTCGGTATCGAGCACCACTACCGGGTCGGGCACCGTTTCCATCAGAGTCTCGGCATACATGCGAGCCTCCGTGCGTTCCTGCCCGGCCTGCTTCTGCGCGCTGATATCGGTGAAGGTCATCACCACCCCGTCAATCACATTCTCACTCGTGCGATAGGGCCGCATCCGCATAACATACCACACTCCGTCAGGGGTGGAGACTTCCCCTTCCTTGAAGGCCAGAGTTCGTAGTACTTCGTCTGCATCCGCCTGTAAACGATCGTAGTCCAGGGACGAGACCAGGTCGCCGATCGGCCGCCCGACGTCTGACGGAATCAAGTGAATGACGCGTTGCGCCTGGGGGGTGAACCGCTTGATACGCAGCTGATTGTCTAAGAAGAGGGCAGCAATCTCGGCGCTATACAGCAGGTTCGTCAAGTCGTCATTGGCGTACGCGAGGACGTCGATCTTGCCTTGGAGTTCGCTGTTGGTGGTCTGCAGTTCTTCGTTGAGCGATTGCAGCTCCTCCCTCGTGGTCTCCAATTCCTCGTTGGCGCTCTGTAATTCTTCGTTGGTGGACTGCAGTTCTTCATTGGTAGCGGTGAGTTCCTCGCTGGTGCTTTCCGCTTCCTCGACGGTGCGTTGCAGGCTGTCACGCAGGGCTTGGTTCTCGCGTTCCAGTTCCTCGATCCAACGCCGGGGTGGAGCCTTGGCCTGGCTTTTCCTGGGCTTGGCGCGACGGGCAGGAAGCTCGGCCACGGATTGGAAAGTGACCAACAGGAGTCCGCGCAAGGGCTCAGGGTCAGTGATCTTTTCGACCATGACATTGACCGTAGAAAAGTCGCCATTAGTCTTGACCTCCACCCCTTTCTGGACGACGGTGGTGTTGGGCGCTACTGCCTGGCGGATGGCTGCGATAAGGGGCAGGCGCAATCCCTCGCCTGCCATGTCAAAGAGGTTGAGGCGCGCCGGGCCGGGGGCTGCTTGCAAAAGGAGACCGGGGCGCCCGTGAATGTAGACCAGGTCGCCTTTGTCCGTCACCAGGACACTCGGTGGCACCAGCCGCTGCAGCAAGAACTTCTCCACAGCATCGGTGAGATTGACGCCGGCTTTCGTGCTGCTGCCAGCGGCGGTGGTCGCATACGAGCCCGCCAGGCGTGCGGTCATCGGGAATTCGCGCACCGGCGCGGGCGCGGCATTGGACTCGAGACGTCTGAACAGCTTCCATTGTCTGTCCAGGGGGGTGAACAGGTCGGTGAACTCCCCAATCGTCTCTGCCGACCCGAGCAACAACAGCCCACTCAGATTCAACGCGTAATGAAACATTGGCACCAGCCGGCGTTGCGCGTCGGCCTCTAAGTAAATGAGGAGATTGCGGCATGAGAGCAAGTCGAGCTTGGTAAAGGGGGGGTCCGCCAAGATATTATGCGGCGCAAATACCATCATTTCCCGAATCTCTTTCCTGATACGGTAGTCCCCTTCTTCTCGGGT
>JACQEL010000153.1 GCA_016200595.1 Deltaproteobacteria bacterium | reverse complement strand
CTTTCGGATGAAAAAGAGCTGGCTTCACAGGAGGAAAAGTCCCAGATCCGAGACCTCTTGTCAACCCTGACTTGCAATTACGCCACACTCCTGATTTTGATGGTGACAAAGGGGGCTCTATGGCAACACGGGGGAAACCACCAAAGAAGAAAACCGCGACCACGAGCAAAGCATCCGCGACACGCGCCGTGTACTCCGCCGTGGCTCTGCGCGCGCTCGGCAAACGCAGACACGACTTGCAGAAGGGCATCGAGGCTGACCGGAAAAACCGGGCAGACGACTACTTCAAACGGATCAAGCCGCCCTCACGAACGAGAGCCTTGGGCTTACCCCCGCCCTCGTTTCGTATCTTTGCAGAGGGCGACTCGTGGTTTGACTACCCGAGCCCCGGTGGAGGGGTCGTTACTCACCTGGGGAAGCTGCTTAAAAAGGCGGAGATCTTAAACCTGGCACACGCTGGAGACGCACTGCGGCAAATGCTCTCACCCCCTCAACGCGGCGAGATCGAAGAGCGTCTTGACCAAGGGCAGCGACGAGGGATGCCGTTTGACGCGCTGTTGTTTTCGGGTGGAGGCAACGATATCGTCGGTGACCAGTTCTCCCGCTGGCTGCTGCCCTTTACCCCAGGCGCCACGGCGTCTGATCTCATTGATACGGTCAGCTTCGGCGCAATGTTGACGGTGCTGGAGCGTGGGTATAGCGATCTCAGTGACATTCGTAAGCGACATAGCGAGTCCACCACGATTTTTGTTCACGGCTATGATTATGCGAAACCCACTGGGAAAGGGGTGTGCTGGTTCGGGCCGTGGTTGCGGCCGTCTCTCGAAGCGCGCGGCATCGTTGATCCGCAACTCCAGTTTGCCGTGGTCAAAGAAATCCTCGTGCGCTTCCGCGCGATGTTGCAGAATCTCGTCGCCTCGTTGCCGAACTTTGTTTACGTTGAAACCCAGGGGTTATTACCACCGACAGCAACGTGGTGGGAAAATGAAATTCACCCTACTCCCAGAGGCTTCGAAAAAATCGCGGTCGCGTTCAAGGACGCTCTTGTGACCCGCTTTCCTCAATTAGCCTGACAGAAAGGAACAGAGGGGGACATCGCCGCAGCCGACACACAAAAGGAGGAAGTATGAGCACCGTAGAAGCTGGGTGAGCGGTTCGAGGCGATCGAGATCGACTCGAATCCAGGAAATCCTCATGGGTTCGGCAAGATGGACCACTCGGTGCTAACCACAGAGTTCAAAGACGAGCCAGATTTTCCTACTCGCAAGGCGATGGATCGAGTGATCGGGTTCTTCAGGGGGCGCCTCTCAGAGCAGGAAGAACGAAGATCTATAAACGATCAGGATCGAGCGTTGTTCAAAAGGCCGGCTGCATGGCAGCGCGATGACGGTGTTGCTACTTCTCTGACTCACCCGCGCTGAACTCTTCGGTCAAACGACTGGCCGACAGCCCGCGCAAGAACCAGTCGATATGTTGGTGGACGGCGGCAAACCTGCGTCTCGGGTTGGGTACCGATATCGGGGTCCCGTTTTTCTGCCGAGCGGCGCTGTGAGCGAGAACTCTACAGATTATCTACCCATACTTGCCAGTCTTCCGTGGTCCGAATGCCATACTGAGTGCAGAGGCGTTCGAGCGCTCGGGTCTCTTCGATGGTAGCCGGCTTCCAGCCGATAAACTCGCACACCTCCGTCAGCGTCAAGGGGTGTTGCTCGCTGAGTTCAGCTATTTCCTCGTAGTACACTTGCTTATTGGTGTCTGCCATTATTCTTCCTCTTACCACATGGTGTGGCTGTTCACCACTCTCATTGTCGCATCCTGTTCATACCCATCCCGCGCCCTTATTCCTATGGTCCGGGGATGGCGCCCAAGCGACGGTTTGGTACTGGCTCGATGAGATCAATGCCGGCTGATAGCAATTGGTTGACTCAGCGGACAATTGTCAATACGCTTTTGAAGTGCAGATTGACTGGGGTCCAGAAAAAGCCAAAGCCAATATTCAAGATCACCACGTGGGGTTCCCTGAAGCCGCAACTGTTCGTTAAGCAAAGAGACGCCGAGGTTGGCCTCGTTGCTTATGCATAGGGAGACAGAACACTATGAACTCGTTCACTAAGACTGCAATCATTACTGGCGCGGGAACCGGAATTGGCAAAGCCGCTGCGTTGGCACTGTTGAAAGACGGCTACCAGGTCGTATTGGCCGGGCGACGACAGGCCCCGCTGGAGCAGGTCGTGGCGGACGCTGGAGCAGCAGGAACCCGCGTGCTGGTAGTGCCGACCGATGTCAGCGATCCAGTTGCGGTGCAGACACTCTTCACGCGCACGCAGGAGGCATTCGGTCGGCTCGACGTCCTATTTAACAATGCCGGCGTTGGTGCGCCTGGTATCCCGCTTGAGGACTTGAGCTTCGCACAGTGGAAAACGGTTGTTGATATCAACCTCACCGGTGTGTTCCTGTGCACGCAGGAGGCCTTTAAGCTGATGAAGAGCCAGGAGCCGCGTGGTGGTCGCATCATCAACAACGGCTCGATTTCAGCGCATGCCCCACGACCCAATTCGGCTCCGTACACCGCGACTAAACATGCGATGACCGGCCTCACTAAGGCGACGGCGCTGGACGGACGGAAATACGACATTGCCTGCGGCCAGATCGACATCGGCAATGCCGTGACCGAGTTGACGGCACGAATGACAAAAGGCGTGCCGCAGGCCAATGGCCAGATTGCAGTCGAACCACTGATGGATGTGGAGTGCGTGGCGAACGCCGTGCTCTACATGGCCAATCTTCCGCTCGACGCCAACGTCCTGTTCATGACGGTGATGGCGACGAAAATGCCGTTCGTGGGACGGGGATAAGAGACAAGAACAGACAGAGAGCCGAGACAGAGACAGAGAAGGAAGAGGGTGGGGTGGTCTCTGTCTCAACTCTCTATCTCTGTCTCCTTTCTCTATCTCTGTCTCGGTCTTATCGACAGCGGTTCTCACTCGCCTGAGTCCTCTGCTGGGAGCGCGGGCGTCCCGCCCGCTTTGAAGGGCGACCAAGATGGTCGCGCTCCCAGGACCCCGCCAAGGG
>JACQEL010000152.1 GCA_016200595.1 Deltaproteobacteria bacterium | reverse complement strand
GCGACTGTCTAGTTATGGCTGTTTGTATACTGATCAAGGGTGCAAGCGGCGCAATCGGGCAATCCGAACTGCCTGCTACCAGTACCCCACCTTGGAGAAGACTCTTGGTGCGGTAGAGCCAACTGTAAAGATCAGGATCGACTTCGGTTGTATACTTCTCGCCATAGAAGTAGAGAAAGCCTGGCTGAACCACCACCGCGCTACCGATCTCTCCTAGCTTGTCAATAAAAGGTGGCGGGCACAGGGCACAGTGCTCGAGGCGGTGACGATGATTCGTCCGGGGAAAACGTATCTGAGCGTGTTCAATAGCAGCGAGAGCAGCGCATATCGGTCCTTCCTCCACGGCATGGAAGGCGACTTGAAAGCCGTGCCGATGGGCTCGCAACACCATGTCAGCGAGATCGTCTGGTTGTGGGTACAGCTCTCCCCGACTTTCGTGCAGCATAATTTTTACGCTACCTAGACGTACACGCTCATCACCACTAAAGGGCGAGAGCTTGGCCTCGACTATCTGAGGCAGAGCAGCGATGCCAAGCATGACCGTTGCGCGGGAACTCAGCAGCCCTGCAGAGCTGAAGCGACGAAAGAGAGCGAAGTCTTCGAGCGTGTTGCCAGCGCTGGCATCATGAAACGAGGTTACGCCGTGGCGGAGTAACTCAGTATTCGCGCGTTTGACCCCGGTTTCAAGCTCGTGGGCACTTAAAGGCGGAAGGATAGTCCGCAGAAATTGCTCAAGTTCGTACACTACTCCGGTTGGCTCGCCGCTGAGAGGGTCGCGCTCGACGCTTCCTCCTCCGGGTGGAACGAAATGTTGATGAATGCCGGCTTGCCGCAACCCTACACTATTGAGGACTGCCGCGTGGCCCGTCCGGTGGCGAAGAATTATTGGTAAGTCTGATGAGACCAGATCCATCTCTTGTCTGGTTGGATGCCGCTTCTCGCTGAGGAAGAACTCGTCATAGCCGTAACCTCGCAGCCATTCCCCAGGCGAGCTGTAAGATAAGCGCTTCGCCAGCAGTCTGTGAATCTCGGGAATCGAGCGCGCTGTGCTCAAGTCAATGCCACAGAACCGACTTGCCCAAGAAAAAAGGTGAAGATGAGAATCAATGAACCCCGGAAGAATAGTTCGTCCACCGCAAGAGAACTTTTGCGTACGAGGAGAAACGAGAGAGTCTAAATCTCGTTCTGCTCCCACTGCCAAGATCCGTCCAGCAGAAATCGCCACTGCCTCAGCGACAGGGCGGGCTGGATCCAGGGTGAGAACACGACCGCCGTGAAGCAGAAGGTCAGCGGTAGATAAGGATAAGTCTGAAAGAGGCACGACAGAGGAGTGTATTCCTTCGCCTGCAGGGACAATGACATTAAGTTAGGGATCGAACCCGTGCTTCGACTTCGCCGCTGCCGCGGCTACGCTCAGCACGAACGGCACATGGTCCACGAGTTTCCCCACCCCGTTCGCCCTGAGCCTAGCGCAGCGAAGTCGAAGGGCCGCGTCCCACCAGAGACCGTGCTAGCTTACTGCCATTGCCCACAAGGGGAGAAGGAACCTGTATGCTAAAAGCAGATGGGAGCTAAAAGCTAACAACTAAGAGCCATTAGCTTTTTCAGTCCGACGACGGCAATGGCTTCGCCTCTTTAAGCTGCATGTCTTTCTCGCAGCAGTTCAGCTCGCCATTCCCGGGCTTGTTGCACAATACTTCAGTGCCGCACACTTCACAAAAATAGCGTTTTCCTAACTGAGCCATACCGTCCTCCTACATAAGAGTTGTTTACTCAAATCTGCCTTACCGTGAGAATGGTAAGGCAGTCACCTCCGCTATCACGGGCGTCCCTTGCCTGTCAATGCGGAGGCGCGTGCCTGGCGCGAGATGCTCGCGCCGAACATAACCGAGAGCAATCGGTCGGCCCAAACGTGGAGAGACCGTCGCGCTGGTCACCCAGCCGACCTCTTGAGAATCGTCGAACAGTTTGTCTCCACTAGCTGGGAGCGTATCGTCCTGCACCACCAAGCCGGTGAGTTTACGATTGACGTGGCCACGGGCTGTCGCGCGTTCGACCACTTCCTGTCCAAGGTAACAGCCTTTTTTGAAGCTGATAGCCTCGTCCAAGCCGACCTCCAGTACGATCCGGCTTTCGTCCATATCGACACCATACCAGGGAATCCCTGCCTCGATCCGCAAGGTGTTGAGGGCAGCTAGCCCCACAGGGCGTAGCCCTAATGATGCTCCGGCTTGGAGCAGTGCTTGCCACAGCGATACAGCCTGGACGCTTGGTGCGAAGATTTCATACCCGTCCTCGCCGGTGTCGTTAGCGCGAATAAGGTGGACAGAAGTTTCCGCGAGAGTTGCCTCACAGTGCTGAAACATTTTACTTGGAGGGGTGGAAATACCGGCTGCTGCCAACACCTGGGACGAAAGCGGCCCTTGCAGGGCTAAGGTCGTTTGCGTTTCGCTGAGGTCTGCCATTTCCACGTCGTCAGCAACGATGAAGCGCGACAGTGCCTCAATCAGCTTTTCTTTGCTGCGCGTGTCTACGTCAAGCAGGAGACACGTATCTAAGGCGTAAACGCGCAGGTCGGCAACGATACGACCCTGTTCGGTCAGCAAAGTCGCGGCGCAGCCATCTCCAGGTTGGAGGGCTTTGACATCGTTCGAGACCATGCCTTGGAGGAAAGCAACTCGGTCCTCACCAGTCATGCGTATTTGTGAACGGAATGAGAGGTTAATAAGACCGGCTTTCTCACACACAGCCTGGTATTCTTCCTGAGGATGAGAAAACCGTTCAGGCAACTCGATACCGCGGTCGTTGACGAGAACCGCGCCCTGGGTTTGCTGCCATGCAGTCAGCGGTGTCTTCATACTGTGGAGGCTAGCAAAGAGCCAGATACGAAAAAAGGGCTGTTCTGATTAGGAGGATAGTGTGTGGGTTGGTGTTGGCGCGGTTGGCACTGTTATTCTAGGGCAACCTGATGTGGTTGCCCCTCTCTCTGCCCCGGAGAAAGTGTGCCAATCTCGTAAGGTTCGATTGAGATCATGTCTACCCTTGGAACTACCGGTAGCAACCTGTTCCTGCTAATAGAGACACGAGCAACGGCCTGATTCTGGTTATGCGAGCACCAGTTGCCTCAGCAGTGAGTTCGCACTGTTGGCCACTCAAGAATAATTTTGCGGAAGACATGATGAGCAAGAAGTCTCTGAGCGAAACCGACATCTGTGCCAAGTACATCACCCCCGCCGTCGTTCAGGCCGGCTGGGACGAGGCTCTACAGATTCGCCGCGAGGTGGGCTTCACCAAAGGCCGTATCATCGTGCGTGGCAAACTGGTCACGCGAGGCAAAGCTAAGCGCGCCGATTACATTCTCTATTACCAGCACCTCCCCATCGCTCTCATTGAGGCTAAAGACAACAACCACACCGTCGGTGATGGGATGCAGCAGGCGCTCGACTATGCCACAACCCTCGACATTCCTTTCGTGTTCTCCTCCAACGGTGACGGTTTTCTCTTTCACAACCGCACCGGCAGTGCCGCGCAACTAGAAACCAGCCTTGCCTTGAGCGAGTTTCCCAGCCCTAACACGCTGTGGGCGCAATACCTCCATTATTTCGGCCAGCCGGTGTACACCTATTCGCTCAAGCAGGGCATCCGCGACGGCTTCCTCGCTCCATATAAAGTCATCAAAGTGCATCTGGATGTGGATGTGGAAGGCTATCGCCCCACGCCAGGCGAAACCGACCAGCAGGGTTATGATATCGAGGATCGCATTTACAACCAGAAAGACTTCGATCGCAATCTGGTCATCGACGAGCGCACCAAGCGCGTTGCCAAATGGGTATCGGACTTCCTCAAACAGAGTGGCGACCGCTTCCAGAAAACCATTGTCTTCTGCGTGGATACCGAGCACGCCGCCCGTATGCGCCAGGCGTTGATCAACGAAAACGCCGACCTCGCCCAGCAGAACGAGCGGTACGTCATGCGCATCACCGGCGACGATGCCCAAGGCACCGCGCAACTGAGTAACTTCATCGACCCCGAAGCGAAATACCCGGTGATCGTCACCACCTCGCGTTTACTCTCCACCGGCGTGGATGCGCAGACCTGCCGCCTGATCGTGCTCGATCGCGAAGTCGGCTCCATGACCGAGTTCAAGCAAATTGTTGGGCGCGGCACGCGGGTACATGAAGACACCAAAAAGTATTACTTCACCCTGATCGACTTCCGCAAAGCCACTAATCACTTTGCCGACCCCGATTTCGACGGCGAGCCGGTGCAGATTTATGAACCGAGCGAAGACCAACCGGTTACGCCGCCCGACGATGTGCCCCCGCCCAGCGACGAAGGCGAAGCGCTGCTGCCGCCCGAACCTGGCGCTGACGAAACCGTGGTTGACGGCTATCCACCGCCCGACATGACCTGGCCGCCCGGAGTCGCCGAGCCGCCGGCCAAATACTACATCAGAGGCAAACCGGTCCAGGTGCTCACCGAGCGTGTGGAATACCTCGACGAAAACGGCAAGCTGATTACCGAAAGCCTGCGCGACTACAGCCGCAAGGCCGTCCGCCGGCATTACTCCAGCCTCGATCAATTCCTGCGTCGCTGGAACACAGCCGAGCGTAAAGAAGCCGTCATCGAAGAACTGGCCGAAGCAGGGCTGCTGCTCGATCCGCTGCTGGAAGAAGTCGGCAAAGATCTCGACCCCTTCGACCTCATCTGCCACATCGCTTTCGACCAGCCGCCGCTCACCCGTCGTGACCGCGCCGAGAAGGTGCGTAAGCGCGACGTGTTCACCAAGTACGGCCCCCAGGCCCGCGCCGTGCTCGAAGCCCTGCTCGCCAAGTATCAAGACGAAGGCATCGTCACCGGGCTCGATAACACCAAGATTCTGGAAATCCCGCCGTTCAACACCATGGGAACGCCGATTCAACTCATCAAGCAGTTCGGCTCTCGCGCCAACTTTGAAACAAGCCGCTCCCTATCAGGAAATTGCCTAGTGCCTATCCGAATAACTCCCCGCCAAGAGGCTGCCCCCCTCCGTTCACCCTTCGACAAGCTCAGGGCGAACGGGGACAAGTGTCAAATCGGCGAAGATTTTCCGTTCGTGCTGAGCCTGTCGAAGCATGAACAGTCTCTAGCAACCAAGTTGACGATTATTCGGATAGGCTCTTAACGCATGTCTGCAAGAAACACCGTCAAATCTATTCAAGACATCATGCGCCAGGACGTTGGCGTCGATGGCGATGCCCAGCGTCTCTCGCAACTGTGCTGGATGTTCTTTCTCAAAATCATTGACGACCAGGATCAACAACTGGAAGTGATGCAAGACAACTACCGCCCGCCGATTCCCGAGCCCCTGCAGTGGCGCACCTGGGCGGCCGACCCTGAAGGCATCACCGGTGACGCGCTGCTGGCCTTCATCAACACCGAACTGTTTCCCGGGCTCAAGGAACTGCCCATCACAGGCCCACCGGCCAACCGTAGCCGCGTAGTGCGTAGCGTGTTTGAAGACGCCTACGACTACATGAAGTCCGGCCAGCTCATGCGGCAGGTGATCAACAAGATCAGCAGCGTGGACTTCAACGACTTGGCTGAGCGCAAACACTTCGGCGATATCTACGAACAACTACTCAACGATCTGCAAAGTGCCGGCAACGCGGGGGAGTACTATACCCCGCGCGCCGTTACTGCCTTTATGGTCGATTGCATCGACCCCAGGCCGGGCGAAATTCTGTTCGACCCTTCTTGTGGCACCGGCGGTTTTCTCACGTGCGCTATCCGCCACATGCGTGACCGCTATGTGAAAAAAGTGGAAGACGAACAAGCCCTGCAAGCCGGCCTGCGTGCGGTGGAGAAAAAGCAACTCCCGAACATGCTGTGCGTTACCAATATGCTGCTGCACGGTATCGAAGACCCTAGCTTCGTGCGCCACGACAACACCCTGGCGCGGCCCTACATCAGTTACACGCAGTCTGACCGGGTAGACATCATCCTCACCAACCCGCCGTTTGGTGGCCGCGAAGAA
>JACQEL010000216.1 GCA_016200595.1 Deltaproteobacteria bacterium | reverse complement strand
TCTTTCTCACTGAGTGGGCACGGCTGCAGGTCGGGGTCCGGGGTGATCAGTTCTTCTTCCATGTCGCCAACCGGCTCCCGGCCGTCGCCCCAAATGGCATCCCCATTCATGGCGCGCGCACGGACGGTCTGGTCAATCCCAAAGCCAACCTCATACTCTCGCCTTTCCGCACGGTCGATACACTCTGGCGGAACACCGACTTCTATGTGAACTTCGGTATGGGCTATCATTCGAATGATGCCCGCGATGCCGTGCAGGCCGATGGCAAGCCGCTCGCACGCACGACCGGTGGTGAGATTGGTACGCGGACGAATCTATGGGACCAGCTCGACTTAGCCGCCGCGCTGTGGATCCTCGATCTTAACAGTGAGTTAGTGTTCGTCGGCGATGATGGGACCACTGAGCCGCGCGGACCGACGCGTCGCTGGGGGATCGATTTCGAAGCGCGCTACCAGATCTTAGAGTGGCTCTATGCCGATTTCGACCTCTCTTACGCCGATCCCCGTTTCCGCCTGAAACAATCGAACGGCGTAGTCGGCACAGCCGTTCCACTCGCGCCCACGCTGCTGATGAACGCCGGAATCACGGCGCAATTCAGCAATGGCTTCTCGGGCGCCTTGCGCCTGCGTTATCTCGACGACCGGCCCGCCAACGAAACCCGTACTTTTACGGCCCATGGTTATGTCCTGCTTGATCTGCTCTTGAGTTATCGCTGGAAAAATCTCGAAGCGACCCTGCAGGTACTGAACCTCACGGATACCGACTGGCGTGAGGCGCAGTTCGATACCAACTCCTGCGTCCGCAGCGAAGTCGGGGTAAATCCCCGCTGCCCGGCCACCGGCGGTGGTGAAGGAGTGGAGGACATTGACTTCACCCCGGGCAACCCAATCGGTCTGCGCGGTGGATTGACGCTGTTTTTCTGACGCTGAGGATAGATGTGGCATAGAGGACAGTCACCTAACACTACCGAACGTGGAAATATTAGCTTCAGTAACAAAACCTCCTACGCCACAGCTAAACCGGAAGGCATAACATTGGTACACTTCATGATGCGACCTTTCAGCCGTGTCATTCTGAGCGTAGCGAAGAATCTCACTGCGAGACCCTTCACGGAGTTTATCCTGAGCCCTTCGACAAGCTCAGGACAGGCTCTGTCGAGGGGTTCAGGGTGACAACTTTGGGGTGCCAGTCTTATGAAGTCTGATTTAGAGTCCATTACCGTGCCTGCTGCTCGGGCGGGACGGCGGCGCGAGCGGGCGTGGTTCATCTCACTCGCCGTGCATAGTGGGCTCTTGCTGCTGGCAGTGTGGGGACTCGGTCACGAAGTCCTCGCTCCTACCCCTGCCGTGCGACTCGTCTTTGTTGCTCCGCCGCCTCCCCCACCTCCCCCGCCGCTTGGCGTGCCCGAAGGCAAAGGCAGTGTGCCGGTGGCAGAGCCTCCACCTCAGCAAGTGGAGAAGCCTCCACAACCAGCAAAGCCGGAACCCAAAGTTACCAAACGCTTAGTTGTGCCCAAGCAGGTGGTCAAACTGAAAGACCTGAAACCCGAGGCACCGGTAGTAGTCGAGCCGCCAGCCGTAGCGCCGCCCGCAGAACCGCAAGCAGGGGTCGCTACTGGCAGTGTCGAAGGGGTGACAGGAGGGGTACCGGGCGGGGTAAAGGGGGGAACGCCTGGAGGAGTCGTGAGAGAAATTATTACCGCTCCTTTGCGGCTTGATCAGGTCGCCCAACCTCCGGTGGTCAGGTCCCGCGTCGCACCTGACTATCCCGAAATGGCACGGGTGCGCGGTATCGAGGGCCGAGTTTTATTGGAAGCGATTGTCGATCGCGAAGGACGGATCGAGCCAGAGATCAAGGTGCTCAAGTCCGTCACTGTGCTGGACCAGGCAGCAATCGAAGCGCTGAGACAATGGCGGTTTACTCCCGGACGTGACGCCAACGGACAGACGGTCCGGGTGATTTTAGAAGTGCCGATTCGCTTCGTGCTGGAGTGAATCCGAGGAGGATTACGCATGCAATTTTCTCTTGCAGAACTTTGGAGCGCCATGGGGCCGCTGGCTAAGGGAGTCGTGCTCGTCCTGGCAGGCATGTCCCTACTCTCCTTCACCGTTGCAGTGGAAAAGTGGCTGAGCTTACAACGCGCGGCCAAAGAATCGGCGCGTTTTCTCACGGCTTGGCGCGAGGCGTTAACGCAGAAAGGATACACCACCGCCGCAGAGTTGGCCGAGCAACATCCTCACAGCCATGTCGCCCATGTCATCGCTTCCGGCACACGGGTCTTACAAAACACGGTGGACCCGACCACACGCTTTGCGGCGTACGACCGTACCGTGCGGCGTATCGTGCTGGCTACACGAGCGACTTTTCGCAAAGGGTTAGGACTTGTCGCCACGGTAGGGTCTACCGCCCCCTTTGTCGGTCTTTTCGGCACGGTCGTGGGCATCGTCAGCGCCTTTCAACGCATGGCGGTCACTGGGCAAGGAGGATTGGGTACCGTGTCCGCTGGTATTGCCGAGGCGTTGGTGACCACCGCTTTCGGCATTTTTGTCGCCATCCCCGCGGTGTGGCTCTTCAATTACCTGACCCAACAGATCAACGCTCTGACGACCGAGATGGAGTGCGCAGCCGAAGAACTGGCGGTCATCGTACTGGGCGAAAGTACAGCGGTGGAAACGCGGCCACTGCACGCCACCAAAAAATAACAGGAGGTGCATCGTATGGCGATTGATCTCAGAGAAGATGAAGAGCTGAAATCTGACATTAACGTCACCCCTTTTAGTCGACGTCGTGCTGGTCCTGCTGGTTATCTTCATGGTGGTGACGCCGTTAATCAAGCAAGAAGTGCCAGTAGAGTTGCCGTTAGCCGAGAGCAGCCGTCAGACGCAGGACCTTTCGCAGCTTATTCTGACCGTGCAGACAGACGGCTCCCTGCTGCTCAATCACGAAACCATTCCGCAAGAAGAACTGACGGCACGGCTGGCAACGATCTATGCCTCGAGAGCCGACAAGACACTTTTTCTCCAAGCTGACCGTAACCTCCTCTATGACCGTGTGGTCACGGTGATGGACCAATGCCGCGCAGCCGGAGTCACTACGATCGGGGTCATTACCCAGAAACCAAAGACGCCTGAGTAATGCCAACTTTCAGGGCAGCTCAATCAGACCACAAAACATTGGCACACTTTCTCGAGGGCAGAGGTAGGGGCAACCCCATGGGGTTGCCCGGGGGGAGGGCGGCCACGCGGGGCACTGGGGTCACGTTAAGGTATTTAATCTCCCTTTTGCGCCTCCCTCCCCTCTCCCCTCGTGGGAGAGGGCTAGGGTGAGGGGGCCTACGGCCGCACTCCTGCCCTCGCACCCCCTCATCCTGACCT
>JACQEL010000215.1 GCA_016200595.1 Deltaproteobacteria bacterium | reverse complement strand
TGCAGGAGTGGTTCTATCGCAATTACCCACCCCATCCCAAGGAAAAAGAATATGGCTTTCTTTCCTCATCTTCGCTGAAGCCGACTCGGGTGCAGGTCGAAAACGATACGCTCACGAAGATTCCAGCGAAAGCAGTAATCGAAGGCGATATCCGTTTGACCCCCTGGTATTCAGGGCAAGAAGTGAAAGACGGGGCACTGGCCTTCATCAAGAATCTCGCTGTGGCCCAGCTACGAGCGTCCGGTCCGAGCCGTTATCGGCTGGCTGACGCGACCGGCACGGTGAAGCTTGAACTCGGCACGCCATCCGGCGGTATCGCCTGTGACCGCACCTCTCCTGGCTATCTGGCATTGGCTGAAGCAGTTGCTGCAATCCGCCCCGAGGCTCAGCCGTTTGCCCTCACTGGTAGTTTACCCTACGTACGGTTTCTGCAACATCATGGCTTCGATGTGCAGATTACTGGCTTCGGCCGCATGGACACATACCATGCGCCCAACGAGTTTGCCGAGCTCAGCCACATGCGCGATGGGTTTCGTATCCTGTGCCGCATTTTGGCGCGGTTTGGTTGAAGAGGGAGCCGTCAGCAATTACCTTGAAGACCGGAGTCTCTGTGTGGCATGGCTCCCCTCTCCCACAGAGCGGCAGAGGGAAAAAGCGGCCCGTTCCTTACTTTGCGGTCGCTACCTGCATCTGCGGCACAGGCTCTGCTTTCGCCTTGGTTGCTGAAGGCAACATCAAGACGATACCCCACGGCAGCAGAGGCAGAACGCTGATCGCCCGCAGGGTAGTTTCTACTCCCCAGGCGTCAGCTACCATGCCCAGTCCCGTCACCCCGAGCCCGCCGGCCCCGATGCCCAGGCCGGTCATCAGGCCAGCGGTGACCCCAAGCCGTCCGCGCATCAGACTCTGCGCGATCACCAGGGTGACCGAGAACATCGGCGACAAGCACATGCCGGTGACAGCCAGGATAACAATACTGGCCGGTCCACTGGAATGGAGAAAGAGCACGATCAACGGGCAGAGCAAGCCCATACTGAAGGTCAGGAACAATTTGTGACCAATGCGATCGGATAGCGGTCCAGCAATTAAGGTTCCGACTGCGCCGGAGATCAAGAAGAGCGAGAGCAGTTTGCCTACGGCAAACGCGCCTTCCCCGCGCTCGGCAAAGTAGAGAGGAACATACGTCACCAGGCCCGAGTGCACGCACGCGCCCAGTGTCACCACGCCGAGGACTAAGGCCAGCGCATAAGGGGGAGTATCAACATTCGCTGCATGGGTCTCTGTGTGCGCGGATTGAGCGCGCGATAGCCACGGCAGACTCCAAAGTAACAGCGCGCCAACCAGGAGCCCCGGCAGCCACAGTAACAGCATGCCACGTTGGCCAAATACGGTCAGGCAAAAAGCCACCACCAGCGGCCCTAGGCCGTAGCCGATGTTGCCGCCGACTGAGAAGAGCGAGATCCCCGTAGCCTTCTTCTCGCCAGTTGCCAGATAGGCGGTCTTGTAAGCTTCGGGATGAAAGCTGGCGATGCCGAGGCCGCTAATGAACACCAGGAACAGGAGGACCGTATAGCTCGGTGCCAGCCCGATGCTGGCCATGCCGCACGTTGCCGCCATGACCCCGACTGGTAGCAGCCACGTCCGCGCGCTACGGTCAGACAAATAGCCAAAGATCGGTTGGATCAACGACGATGACAGATTCGTCACCAACACCAACGTGCCGATCATGGTGTAAGAGAGACCGAAGGCAGTTTTGAGAAAGGGCAGCAGCGCAGGCAAAGCTCCGGTGTTCATATCCACCATCAAATGTCCCAGCCCCAGCAATGCCAGTACTTTTTTGTTCATGCCGTGCATCATGTCATACTCCCGCTTCTTGTGCCACCGTTTTCGCTAGCCGTGGTGTGACCTCGATTGGTTCGGGAACGACCAAGAAATAGAACACCGCAAAAGACATCACCGCAAATCCGGCGACGACGAGGAAGGGTAGCGCCCAGCTGCCGGTGGCGGTAACGAGAAAGCCGGCAGTGATCGGACCAAAAATGCCGGCGAAGTTCCCCGCGCAATTCATCACGCCGGAGATAGCACCGACCGACTGAGAGTTGAGTTCCAAAGGAATGGCCCAAAAGCCGCCGCCAGCAATATTGCCAAGGAACAAATAGGTAGCCAGGCAAGCGACCGAGATGCTCGGCCACGGCACCAGCACGGCGGCGACGAGAAATGGTATTCCCAGCGCCATGCAAAGCGATGGTCCTTGGGCGCGGGCGAAGCGCGTACTGAAGCCCCGGCGCAAGAGCGCATCTGACAGCACCCCTCCGCTGGTCAATCCGGCGAAGCTGGCGAGAGTAGGAATCATGCCGATCCATCCCATCTCCCGCATAGTGAAACCACGCGCCTTGACCAGGTAGGTTGGCAGCCAGAAAACGATCATCCACAGACCGTAGACGAGGAGGAGGTACGCGAGTGAAAGCAAGAGAACCTGCGGTGATTTCAGCACGGCCCAGGATGATACTGTGGCACTCGGACGTGGAGCCAAGTTTGCCTCAATCTCCTGCAGTTCGGCCGCGCTGATTTTGGGGTGCTCGGCTGGCGTGTTCGTGGCAAACGCGAGCCAGGCGAGGAGCCACACCACACCGATGAGTGCATTGAAATAAAACGCCATGTGCCAGGAAAAGGTGAGGACCAACCACGTGGTAATCGGATAGGACAAGGTTTGGCCAAGGTACGCGCCAGAGAGACTGAGAGTCTGGGCGCGGCTATATTCCGAGCGGGGAATCCAGCGTGAGTTGAGCGACGCGTAGGCAGGAAAACTGACTGACTCAAACACTCCGACACAGAAACGAATGGCCAGCATCAACCCAAAGGCCAAGGCGCCGAAAGGGGTGAGTGCGGTGAACACCGAGAAGCCGATACAGGAGAGAGCTAACAACCAACGAGCGTTCCAGCGGTCGGCTAAGACTCCGCCAGGGATCTGGAGCAAGGTGTAGCCAATGAGAAAAGAGGAGAAGACCAGACCGAAGTGGGCCTCGTTCCAACCGAGAGCTGACATCATCACCGGCGCGGCCACCGAGATGTTCACACGGTCGGCATAGTTGATAGTGCTGCCAGCGGTGAGCAGCCCTACGAGTTTGTAACGCACGGGCCACGCCATAATCCCCTCCTTGTGGCCTGGTGAACCAGTCGGCGGGATTGTACATCAGCTACGGGGGCAGAGTCAAAGAAAATAAAGGGACGGTCAGCTGAAAGAAAAGAACGGCAGCGGTGAGAGAGAGGGAACTCCCTTGGCAGTGGCAGAGGAATTCTGGAGACCGATTGTCAATGATTTTAATCCGGTAGGACCCGTACGTCCCGAGGATGTCGCTCGTTTCTTTGTTGATCGTCAGGAAGGTGACCCGACCCGCAGCGTATTGAGGCTCCTAGAGCGTAGCTTCTTGGATAGCATTTGGCAGCCGCGGCCACCCTATAAGGTGCTCGTGACTGGACATGTCGGCAGTGGCAAAAGCTCGGAGTTGATGCGTCTAGGACAGGCACTGGCTCATGATTTCTTCGTAGTGTGGTTTGATGCTGAAGCGACATTAGTGACCGAAACAGCCAATCATTTTGACGTTCTGCTCGCCATGGGCCTCACAGTTCATTCTGCAGCAGGGGAGTCTTAGCGGAGGTCAACGGGAAGCCACGGAAGATGATCTGCTGCGCAATTTGTAGCTGCTCTCTTATCAAGACGATCAACTCTCTTGGTTCGACGTCCATCCAAATGTCTTGCCTTTGCTGTAGGGCGGAACAGGAACTGGTGTGAATTCCTTTGACGAGACCGTTGAGCTCATGCTGATCGACCTTAAACAAGTCGAAGGAACATTAATTCTCTTCGCGGTCTGCGACGATACTATACTGCGCGACTACACTATCGAAACGTTACGCAAGCGGTTGTCACCAGAGATCACGCTGCCTGATTTCCGCTACGATCCCCAACACATCAGCCTACTTGAGGGAGCCGTTGAAGCGGTAGCAACAAGCAACGGGCGGCCTGTAGTATCTGTGACCGGATTCGAGGCTCTTCCGCGCGACAAGCGGACTGAAGCAATCCGCTTACTCAACTGGGAACGAGGGCGCTTTGGTCTCGCTGGTATTGCTGTGATCCTTTGGGTGAACCGAGCGACGCTTGCGGAAATCGCGACGCAGTCTGCGGATTTCTATTCCTGGCGTAGTGGAACATTCATCATCGAACCGCCTCCCGGCTGGGACACTTTGAAGAGTGCCCGCAGGGGATACCTGCAAGCCTTGGTCGCGCAAAACGAGTTCGTCAACTTACAAGGGCTTGCTCCTGAACGCGGTGGCCACATCGTGCAGATGCGCATGGAGGATATGTTCATCCCGTTGCGAGTTGAGCAAGAGGTCAGACCCTCGCCTGAGCGATTGAGGATGGTCTCTCAAGTTACGGTTTTCGGACCGGAAGGACCGGTTGTAATTGACATCTTAAGAGATGAGAAGGGTGTCCCGACTGCCAAGGAAAAAACTGGAAGGTATAAAGTTGAACTTGAGGTGGTGGGAGGACTCGGGGCATCTCTGACAGTCTATGGAGACAGATGGTCGCAGTCGGTTAGTCTAAACGTACCGCGAGAATTTAATGATTTTCGAACAGCCTCCGAGAGCAAACCTCGGCGTGTCGAGATTCCCGAAGTGATGCATGAACGTCGAGCCGTTGTTCTTGGTGATCCTGGCGCAGGCAAGACGATCTTGCTGCGATACCTGGCGTACATGGTGGCGCAAGCGCAGATCGACGGCTGTCGGCGCGAGGTGGCGCGGTGTATCGAAGAATTCGTGCAGACCCATCCCCACTGCCGCGTTGTCGTGACCTCACGGATCGTGGGTTACCGGGAAGCACGACTCGGTGAGAGGTTCTCGCAGTTTACTATCAGTCCGTTCGAGGATGGCGAAATTCGCCGTTTCGCGGAAAATTGGTACCGGGCGTTAGGCAGGCCGAAAGACGGTGCCGGACCTCTTGTCCAGGCGATTCAAGCCAGTCCTTCCGTCCGTAGGCTCGCCGCCAATCCGTTGCTGTTGACGGTCATTGCGCTCCTGCACTGGCGCGGGACGAAGTTGCCGCATCATCGCGTGACCCTCTATCGCATGGCTAGCGAAACCTTAGTCGATCAATGGATGAGTCATCGCCGCGTGAACCCTGAAGGCTGGGATGTGCACGAAACGCTCCAGATACTCCTGCCCGCCATTGCCTGGCATCTACACTCTACCACCTCCAGTGGACTCATTGGCGAACATGAGCTGCACCGTCTGCTCGTCGAAACCTTGCAGCAACACGAGCCGCGCTTGAGCAAGCAGGAAGCCCACTCTCGTGCCTCACAGTTCCGCCGTAACGTGAGCGAGTTCAGCGGGATTTTTTTGGAGCGTGGTCTGGACCAGGATGGCCGCGGCCTCTACGGTTTCCTTCACTTGACGTTTGAGGAGTACTTTGCTGCGCTGCGGTTGGCGGATCAGTGGGAGCGTGAGGCAGACAAAGGAAGACGCGACGGCGACCAGGTGCTTACTCCCTTACTCCACAACCCGCGCTGGACAGCGGCAAGGGCATTGGGACAGCTGGGAGCGGCAGCCGCCACGCCGGAGGTGATTGGCGTCTTGCTCAAGTGCCTCACGGACTCTGAGGGGTACGTGCGCGGGACAGCGGTAGGGGCATTAAGCAATCTCTCAGCTTACGTCGCTCCCCAGGAGCGACCGGCCGCGATTAAATTGTTCTTGCCCCTTACCCTTAGCGGCGATGCAAGAAATCGAGAGACGGGGTACGTTGGCCTGCGTAACCTGCTGGCGGAAAGCTACAGTGAAGCAGTGCAGGCGTGATTCCCGTTGTCACAATTAGTACCGACGGGCTGCTGAAACCGTGCCCGTTCATGCTTCGACAAGCTCAGCACGAACGGTATTTCAAAGTATCTCCATGTTTCCCTGTTCGCCCCGAGTCCTTCAACCACGCTCAGGACAGGCTTGTCGAAAGGCGTGCTAAGCCAACGGTGGCACCTGCCGAAAATCCAGCACTGCTTCGCACCACTTCCCTACCGCGAGTAGTCGCTCCTCGGTAAAAGTCGCGCTCATCAGCTGAGTGCCGAACGGCAGCCCGTTCGCACTCACTCCCGAGGGTAACCCTAGGCTTGGCAACCCGCTGAAACTGGCTGGGCCGTTGAACGACGGATCACCAGTGGAGGTGAGACCGTGCGGTGCCGGCGCTGGAGCCGATGGGGTCAATAAAGCGTCTACCGTCCGGCACAAGGCATCCAGATCATGCCGGAAGCGTTGCTGGTGCCGCTGGGTCTCGACACATGCGATGCCCGAGACTTTCAGGCCCTTTTCGATCAGATCCTGCATCTGCGGACTGTAGCGCTCTTGGTGCTGTGCATACGCCTCACGATGCGACGTGGCCACCTCGGCATACATCATGGTGAAATGCGCCTCAGGTTCACCGCTGAAGCTGGCCGGCAAGCGGACTTCTTCAATACGCGCACCAGCGCGGGCAAGACGGTCGGCGACCGCTTCGGTGTGCTTGCGGGTCTCGTCAGTGGCTTTCTCCAGGAAAAAGTCACGCACCAGACCAAGACGCGGAGGCTTGGGGTCAGTGAGCGCCTTGCGGTAATCCGGCACCAAGACTTGTTCACAAGCTGGGTCTTGAGGATCATCTCCAGCCAGCGCCTGTAAGAGTAGGGCAATATCGGTAACTGTGCGGGCGAAAAGGCCGACGTGGTCGAGGCTCCAGGACAGGGCGAAGATACCAAAGGCGCTGATTCTCCCGTAGCTAGGCTTGAGGCCAACGCAGCCGCAGTAGGCTGCTGGCCGGATCGTCGAGCCGTACGTCTGCGATCCCAATGCTCCTGGACACATGGCCGCAGCAACCGCGGCGGCTGAGCCGCTACTCGAACCGCCAGGCGTATGCTCCAAGTTCCAGGGATTATGCGTAGGGGAGGGCGCAAGCGCGGCAAACTCAGTGGTCTGCGCCTTGCCTAAGATAATCGCACCAGCTTCTTTGAGGCGTCGCACAGCAGTTGCATCGTACTCTGGCACAAAGTCAGCATAGATCGGCGAGCCGGCGGTTGTCCGTAGACCTGCAGTGTAGAAGATGTCTTTGATGCCAAGAGGAATGCCGTGGAGCGGGCCACGATACTCACCACGCCGGATTTCTTCTTCACAACGTTGCGCCGTGGCCAAGGCACGTTCGCGGTCAATGGTCACCCAGGCTTGGAGGCGGGGTTCAAGCTGATCGATACGCTGCAAACACGAACGCACGAGTTCAACCGGGGAAACTTGCCGTGTGCGGATCTGGTCCGCCGCGGCGGCGATGGTTAACAGGTGGGGAGCATCCATACTAAGGGTCCCTCGCTGGACGGTCTTTGACTAGCCATTCTGAGTACGAATCGGGGAATCGGAGACGGGGAGAAGCGGAGACCAAATTTAATTCTCCGGTTCCCCGGTTCTCCGACTCTTCGTTTCAGCTTGCCTACGCTACCAACTCATCGAGTTGAACCAAAATCCCATCGGGATCACGCAGAAAAGCACTATTGAAGTTTCCGTCCGCAGTCTTCGTTACGGTCGGCGGCACGACGAAGTCCGCGCCCTTGGCTTTGAGTTCTTCACAAACCTGAGGCAGGTCTTGCACCCAAAAGGCGAAGTGGTGGATACCGATCTGGTCTAGCTTGATCGCTTCGCCACTCACCGGCCTATCGTTGTGTTCGGAAAGGACGAGAAATGCTTCGTCTTTGCCTTTCTTCCAGTACAACGTGACTACCCGGCGTTCTTCGTGTGGATCTTTATACACTGCGGGCAAAACTGTCCCTTTGGTCTTCTGGACTTCATCTCGCACGACTTGGAAGCCGAGCAAATCTCGATAGAAGCGCAACGACTTATCCATGTCGCGCACACCGACAGCGATGTGAGATACACCTTTGGTAACCATAGAAATTCCTCCTCTGCCCTTTCTCTGCCATTGAAAGGGAGAGAAAGTCAAGAGCAACAGACAGCGGAAGGGTTCTCTTTTTTTGGTCGGCGCCGGTTGTGGTTATGGCCGATGGGCGGGTGCTTACGAAACGAAGCACGCGACAACTGAAGGAACGACGCAGGGTCGGGATGACACCCTCTCTGCGTTTTTGTCGCGACCTGGGAAGCGAGAAGACAGGGGTAGTGCCCTAAAGCCCACCCCTGTTCACCACATGGCAGTCAGTAAAGCCTTTGCTTGCACCCTCCCGAAGTGCCTGTACACTACAGGTTTCCTGGGAGACCGTCAGGTTACAGACGGTAATGGCTATCACACCCCTCTTTGTGATTGCCATCTTCAGCACAGAACGACTCGGGAAATGCAACTGCTTTACTTAAAGCACTTCGTGACCGCCGTGAGTTCCTTAGTAGAGAGAAAGGCACCGTGGAGCCAATTAGGCGGACTACACGCATCATTGCGGGCCGAGATCTCGTTGACCACGCAGAACTTGAATTGGTTTTTGTTTTTACCGGCAGTGGACGTGTCACATATCGCGACTTCATCCATCGCGGTACAGCCATCCGAACCCGTTAAGTTGGGAACGCCGCAATCCCTATTAGTCCTGGGATTGGAAATTGTCGGACTGATATCAGAAGCTTTGCATGTTTTATCGCCGCTGTTTGGGACCCCGTCCTTGTCAGAGTCGTCAGCGCGTACCCACGGGGTAATGGCGAAACTGCCCATCATGACTATCGCGGCCACTATCATCAGTTTTCTCATGTGCATAACTGCTCCCTTCTCGTGCCAAGATTTGTGGATTCGTTTACCTGACAAGGTGAGGAATACCCTCCTTGTCCCTTCGCGGTTTTAGCAAATATCACCTCCTAGTTTTACCTTTCACCTCCTTCTGTACGAATATCACCCTCTCTTTCCTTCCACCGAGTGCCGGTATGGGGGTGGTTAACTGCGACTCTCTTACGGAGAGACAATCTCCTATAAAATGCGGTTCGGCGTCAAGAGGCTAATAGTCCTATTTTTTCGAGGTTTTTGGGACTCAGGCAAGCTGGCGCAGGAAGCTTTTCAGGCGATTGTAGGATTATTTTTTAAGAATAAAACATAATTATCGTATTTCCGCGATTGCTTCTATAGAACTCACTGCGAGTTTTTCCGCCTTTTCTCGCTTGATGTGTTGCTCGTACCCTATAACCGGAATCAAGGCAAGGGCGCCCAGGGTTGCCCCTACCCCCAGGGTCACAAAGCCCCAGAAAAATGAACCCGTGCGGTCATAGAGGTACCCGAGCATGAGGGGACCGATAACTCCACTGAGCCCACCACACAAGCCACCGACAATACCTACGCTGGTACCGAAGACCTCAGCCGGGATAATGTCGAACAGTAAAACAATAATGCCGTTGAGCGAAGCAGAATTAAGAAACAACACGATGCTCATCATCAGGATGGTGGTGTTGACCTCGTGACTCCAGGCGAAGCCAAGAAGGGCAGGGAAAGTCAGGAGCCCAGTAACCAGCCCCACCAGACTACGATTGCCAAAGCGATCCCCCAGCCCCCCAGCTGACCACATGCCGGCAAAAGCCGCGAGATAGGGAATGGTGAGATAGAGTCCGCTGTTCAGGACGGTGTACCCGCGTTCTTTCACCAGGTAGCCTGGCAACCAACTCATATTGGTGAAATACACGCCGGCGCCGAAAAACGCGGCGATACACATGAACCAAAACGGGCGAATCCGAGCCAAGGCCGCAACCCGTAGCCAAAACGACGGGACACTTGTTGTGGCTGTAGGCGTGTCAAACGTGACCCGGTCTTGCGCCAGCGCCGCTCTCAACCGCTCTTTTTCGTGGTCTGGCAGCCAGGGATGTTCGTGGGGGTGATCACGGATGATAAACGAAAAGAGCGCCACGAGCCCGAGAGTCAGCAGCGCCGAAGTATAAAACATCGCCCGCCAGTCCCACAGTTTAATCAGCCAGCCGACTAGCGGCATGCCGAAGGCGACTCCCAAATAGACGAAACCAATGAAGATGCCATAGGCGCGCCCCCGCTCAGACGGCAAAAGCCAATTGTTCTGCAGCTTGTGCATCAAGTTGGCGGTCGCTCCCTCAGAGAGGCCGAACAGCAGGCGGACGACGCCAAACTGCCAGAGCGTGTGACAGGCGCCGGTTAAGGCAGTAAGCACGCACCACACCAGGATGAGCCCGGCACTCAGCGCCCGCAGCCGCAGTTGATCGCTGATAATGCCGCCGGAGAAGTTGCCAAAGAGATAGCCCCAGTAGTAGATACTGAGAATAAAGCCCATCTGCATGCCGTCGAAGCCCAACTCGCTCATGATTCCCGGTGCGGCGAGCGAAATATTGACGCGATCAAAAGCGAGAAAGAACGACCCCAACCAGATGACACTCAGCACGAGCAGACGGATACCTCGCATGACAGCCCCCCTTTGGCTGGGGGATTATCCTGCGCAAAGGAATAGGATGTCAAGACAGCGGCCGAGGTCTGTGTCCCTTTACAAGCTGGGAGGGGGGTGAGACAGTACATATATATCCTCCCGCATGAGGCATTATCCATGAATACAGCTGGACTCAAAGCCGAAGGAACTCGCTGGGATCTCAGCGACCTCTATACAGGACCGGATGACGCGCGCCTCGAGGCTGACTTAACCGAGGCGCGCCGGCGAGCCGAAGCATTTGCCCAAACCTATAGAGCAAAATTGGCCAACGGTCAGCTCGATGGCTTGGCTTTAGCGCGGGCCTTAGCCGAGTACGAGACGCTCTCCGAATTGGAACATCGTCCCTCTTTCTACGCGTCGTTACTCTTTGCCGCCGATACGCAAAACCCCCAGGCGCAACAACTAGTGCAGCACACCCGCGAAGCCGCCACCGCGATCGCCAACCTGCTGGTCTTTTTCTCGCTCGAGCTGATTGCCTTGGACGCTCAACAACTGATCACTCTCCTGGCTGTGCCGGAGATGGCGCCGTATCAGCATTACCTCGAAGCGCTGCGGCGCTTTAAGCCGCACACGTTAAGTGAAAAAGAGGAGCAGCTCCTCAACCAGAAACACCTCACCGGCAGTGGCGCCTTCGAGCAATTGTACCAGGAACTCACCGGCTCCTTACGTTTTCCACTGACGGTCGAGGGGGAAGAGCGCGAACTCACTGATGGCGAGGTCATGGCCCTGTTGCGTCATCCTGACCGCGACTTACGCGAACGTGCGCTCACCACCTTTCTCGAGACTCATGCCAGCCACTCACTCGTGCTCACCTCGATCTTCAACAATATCCTGCTTGATCACAAGATTGACTGCGAAGTACGTCAGTATGACGACGTCGTCATGCCCACGCATTTGGCCAACGAAATTGCGCCCGCGACCGTCGAGGCGATGATGCAGGCGGTAGAGCGCCATTATCCCCTCGCGCAGGAATACTTTCGCCTCAAGGCGCGGTTACTCGGGGTCGAAAAACTGAGAAACACGGACGTGTACGCGCCAATCGAGGCCGAGGCGGAAAAGATTCCCTTTGCGCAAGCTCAGGAATTGATCCTGACCGCTTTCGGACGGTTCAGCGAACAATTTGCGGCAATTGCGTCCGACTTCTTCAGCCAACGCTGGATTGATGCGGAGGTGCGCGCCGGGAAGCGCGGCGGAGCTTTTTGCGCAGCCTGGTCGCCGCGCCATCATCCCTATGTGCTGTGCAGTTACAATGGCACAGGGCGTGATGTCTCCACGGTGGCCCATGAGCTCGGTCATGGGATTCATTATTCCTTGGCTCGCCGACAAAACCTGTTCAACTACGATGCGCCGCTGGTGTTGGCAGAAACCGCCTCGGTGTTTGCCGAGATCGTCCTCACGCGACACCTGCTCTCGCAGACCCAGAACCCGCTGGCACGCCGCGCGCTGCTCTGCGAATTACTCGAAGAGATATACGGCACGGTCTTTCGCCAAACCGCGCTCACCCGTTTCGAAATGGCTGCTCACCAGAAACGGCAGGCAACCCAACTCACCGCCGACGATATCGGTGCCTTGTGGTTACAGGAGCAAGAAAAGCTGTTTGGCACAAGTGTGGAACTCCTCCCCGTCTATCGTTGGGGCTGGACGTATATCTCGCATTTCATCCACAGCCGCTTTTATTGCTACTCCTACTCGTTTGGTGAGTTACTGACGCTGGCGCTCTTTCAGCGCTATCTCGATGAGGGCGACGCCTTCGTGCCGGGGTATATGGCTCTCCTGGAGAGCGGCGGCTCGCAACGGCCCGAGCAGGCTCTGGCGCAACTTGGGGTTGACATCAACCAGCCGGAATTTTGGCAGCGGGGCTTTCGCGTCATCGAGGGCTTTCTCGTGGACTTACAGCAAACGTTGTGAAGAGAAGTAGGAAAGTTGTCAGTTGCCGGTTGCCGGTGGTTGAAAAGAAGTAGGAAAGTTGTCAGTTCCCAGTTGTTGAGATGTATCTTCTTTGTACCGGCAACGGGCTACTGATGACTGGCTACTAACTATAGCTGCCTCTTGGCCTGCAGATCTGTCACTAGCGTCTTCCCCGTCAGCCAGAAGAACCAGGCGGAGAGGAGATTCATCGCGACCGCGACGTAGAGCAGGGAATAGCGAATGGCATCCGGGGTGCCGATCCAGTCGTTGAGGATGCCTATCACTTGCGGCCCAGCACCCAAGCCAATAATGGTCAAAATGAAGATGAAAACTGCCGAAGCAACGGCGCGCATGGCTGGTGGCACCAAATCCTGAACAATTGAAGCTGCCGGGCCGAACCACAAGGTGCCGAACACGTTGGCTGGCAGGAAGCTCAAGAGTGCGAGCCGACGATCGGCAAGCAGGACAGTAAGGGCCAGGAATGGGATAGCCAACAGCGCGCCAATCAGGCTGACATACACCCGGGCCCGAGGTTGGCGCCGTCCCCAACGATCCGCAATCGTGCCTCCGGAAAACGATCCGAGAGTGCCACCAATGGCGCTGATCCACGACATCCACAGTCCCAGCTCTCCCGGAGTCATGTGGTGGATACGAACAAAGAACGCTGGTAACCAGGCCGCCAGGCCATAGCCGGCAAAAGCGATAAACGCTGCCGCGAGGCTGATGTGACGCCCAGCCGGGAGCGCCGCGAAAAATCGCCAGACTTCTCCCATGCTGTATGTATGCGTGCTCACCGGTTGGTGCTCACTCATGCCGCGCACGGGTTCACGGATAGTCAGCCGTACTATCAACGCCATCGCCACGCCAGGCAGTCCTATGACGAAGAATGCCATGCGCCAGCCATAGGTATCGTTGATCCACCCGCCCAGCCAGTATCCGATCCCTACACCAACCGGAACCCCGCAGGCATACAGCGCTAGGACCGTGGCCCGTTTCTCCGGCGGGAAGTAATCTGACAACAAGGAGTGAGCCGGTGGGGTGGCGCCAGCTTCACCAATCCCCACGCCAATGCGCACCAGAGCCAGGTCGGTAAACCCCCGGGCCAGACCCGAGGTCGCCGTCATCACGCTCCAAATGGCGATACTAATGGCAATGAGGCTCCGGCGCACCCAGCGGTCAGCGAGGCGTGCGAGCGGCAGACCGGCAAAGGTGTAAAATACGGCGAAGGCAAAGCCGGTAAGGAACCCGAGCGCAGTGTCAGAAATCTTGAGGTCTTCTTTGATCGGCTGCAATAAGATCGCCAGGATTTGCCGGTCAATGAAATTAAAAATGTACACGACGAAAAGCACACCCAGGACGTAATACGCATAGGGCCCTCCCACGGCTGAGGCTGGGCCACTAACCCCGAGAGCGGACGTAGGCTGTGGGTGCTCCTGCTGTACTACCGGCGGTTGCGGCATCAGTTCCTCCTTTTTGTTCCTTCCCAGGAGCCGGGCAAGATTAACGGGAAAGTCACAACCGCTTTTTCGCCTCCAGATCCTCCACCAACGTTTTCCCGGCTAGCCAAAAAAACCAAGCGGCGAACAGATTCATGACTATGGCGACATAGAGTAAGGAATAGCGAATCGCGTCTGGGGTGCCGATCCAATCGTTGAGGATACCGACTACCTGTGGACCTGCGCCCATACCAATGATGGTCGCGATAAAGAGAAACACTGCCGAACCCATAGCCCGCATGGCCGGCGGAACCAAGTCCTGCACGATTGCAAACGTCGGTCCGAGCCACAGGGTGCTACAGATGCTGGCGGGCAGATAACACAGCAGCGCGAGGCGGTGATCAGCGAGCAGCACGCTAGCAACTATGAACGGGATATTCAGCAACACACCGACCGCTGAGACGTACACGCGAGCGCGGGGCTCGCGCCGCACCCAGCGATCAGCGATCCATCCGCCCAGAAATGCTCCTGAAGCGCCACCGAGAGCGGTGATCCAGGATAACCACAGTCCGAGTTCCCCAGGAGTCATATGATGGAGGCGAACGAAAAACGCCGGAATCCAGGTTCCCAACCCATAACCGACAAAGGCATGGAACCCAGCGGCGAGGCCGAGGAAACGTCCTGCGGGCAGTGAGGCAAAGAATCGCCAGGTTTCCTTGATGGTGTACCCACGTGTACTCACTGGTTGGTGCTCACTCATGCCACGTACCGGCTCACGCACGGTCAGGCGTACCAGCAGTGCCATCGCCACGCCGGGCAGGCCCACGACCAAGAAGGCCGCTCGCCAACCATAGGCATCGTTGATCCACCCGCCCAGCCAAAACCCCAGACCTACGCCGACGTAGATGCCGGAAGCATACAAGGCCAGTGCCGTGGCGCGCTTCTCTGGCGGAAAATAATCCGAGAGCAAAGAGTGAGCCGGTGGAGTGGCGCCAGCTTCGCCGATCCCCACGCCGATGCGAGCGAGGGCCAGGTCGGTAAACCCACGCGACAAACCTGACGCTACAGTCATGACACTCCAAGTGACGAGGCTGAGGGCAATGAGGCTGCGCCGTACCCAGCGATCGGCTAGGCGCGCGAGAGGGAGACCGGCGAAAGTGTAAAACACGGCGAAGGCAAAGCCGGTGAGGAACCCCAGGGCGGTGTCGGAGATCTGGAGATCTTCTTTGATGGGCTGGAGGAGGATCGCCAGGATCTGACGGTCGATGAAGTTAAAAATGTACACGACGAAGAGCACGCCGAGGACATAGTAGGCGTAGAGACCGCCAACAGCCGGGGCTGGCTTACTGATGACACGAGAGAGCTGCGGGTGCTCGCTCTGGACGACCGTAGGTTGCATGAGGGCTCCCCTCCCTTTTTTCCAATGCCCTCCTTCTCTCGCCCAGTCTGAGCGATTTGTCAAGCAAAAAAAGCAGTCAGCTTTCAGCGATCAGCTTTCAGCCCGAGCCAGGCAAGGTGATAGGCTGCAAGCATGAGGCTAAAAGGAATTCTCCGGAAGCCTGTAGCCTTTGCTGACGGCTCACGGCTCTCGTGCTACAGTCGGGCAACCCATACTCCAAGGAGGAACCTATGGCGCGCAAGATCTCGGTTGGTATCAACTGGCAAGGACCGCTCGACTACAAGGCCTTGCTTGAGAAGGTGCAGATTGCTGACGCCGCGGGCGTCCACTCCGCTTGGGTCCCCGAGGCCTGGGGCCGGGATGCGTTCACGACACTGGCGGTACTGGCCGACCACACCCAGAATATCCAGCTTGGCACCGCCATCGTCAACACGTATTCACGGACCCCGGCGGCGCTGGCCCAACACTTTGCGACACTTGATGAGCTTTCTGGCGGGCGCATGATTATCGGCCTGGGCACCAGCGGGCCGCAAGTGATCGAGCATTTTCATGGCGTGAAGTTCAATCCCCCACTGACGCGGATGAAAGAGTGCATCGAGATCATCAACACGCTGATGCGCAACGAGCCGCTGAAGTACAGTGGCAAACTCTTCAACTTGCAACGTGGCTTCACCTTGCGCTTCACCCCGGTACGGAATCATATCCCCATCTACCTCGCCACCCTGAACGCCAAGAGCGTGAAACTCACTGCCGAGTTGGCCGACGGTTGGCTGCCGATCATGATTCCCCTGCCTAAGCTGCAGAGTGAGATCAACGCTGTCCGTCAAATGAGCGTCGCCGCCGGTCGGCCCGCGAATGCTCTATCAGTACGTGCTCCCGGTGCGGTGGTGGTAACCACGAATGTGGACAAGGCTCGCGCCGAATCTGCCGGAACGTTAGCGTTCTACATCGGTCGTATGGGCACGTTCTACGCCGAGCAACTGACTCGCCACGGTTACGGGGAAGCTGCACAAGCAGTGAAAAAGGCTTGGGAAGGTGGCTCCCGTGCCGCCGCCGAAGCGGTGCCGGCTGACTTGATCAACGCCATTAGTTGCGCTGGCTCAGTCGAAGCGTGCATCGACCGACTCCAGGCCCAAGAGGAAGGTGGAGTCGATATCCATAGTGTGCAGGTGGATGCCAAAGACAATCGCGAATACGAGCAGACGCTGGTGAAGTTGGTCGGGTAGTGGTGTAGCGCGGGTAGGTAGGCACTGCTGACCTCCTGCTGCATTAGTCGGGTGGGCACTGGAGTGATGAAAATTCGCTGTAGTCGTTCACGGGGGTAGCAAAAACATGGTGAAAAGCCACCGCTAATTTGTTAGTCTTAGGCCAATGGAAGCTGAACGGCTGACTTGTAGCAATCCCGAGATTGCGCCTGAAGATTGGCAGC
>JACQEL010000080.1 GCA_016200595.1 Deltaproteobacteria bacterium | reverse complement strand
CCCGGCACCACGCAGGGCGCCAGTTCGCGCGGAAAAAACGTTCCGCCGCCCATCGACTCCGCTTTGCCAAGTATGGAAAGCGGGTGCTGGCTTAACTTAACACCATTGCCCACCAGGGGGGAAGGTCAGGAAGAGGGGGTGCTCGGCAGGAGCACGGCCCACGGCCCCCTCTCCCTAACCCTCTCCCACAACGGGGAGAGGGGACTCACGGCGACACGACGGGACAATCCGTGTCGTAATTGTGGCGGTCAGTACTCAGCCCGGTGTGACAGAGGGGCTGAATAGACAGACCCAAACGGTTTCGCTATTGGGCGAAGGTATGGTGGTCGTCCAGGGGGTATTATGGCGTTCTCAGTCCAGACCAATCGGTTCCGCTTCGGCGAGGAACTACGGCAAGGGGTGACCGGCAAGCGCGTGTTGATTACCGGCGCCGGCAAAGATGGGGGGCTCGGGCAGGCCTTCGCCCTCGCGGCCGGACTCAACGGTGCGGCTGCGGTCGGCGTGCATTTCCACCGCAGCTACGTTGATGGCTTCGACCTGGTCGCTGCGCTGCGTAACGAAGGCGTCAACGCCTTTCCGGTGCAGGCTGACGTGACCAATATGGGCGATCTCTGGGCGTCCCGCAGCTATATCATCGAGCAGATGGGAGGCCTGCCGCCGAATCTGTTAATTTGCAATTCAGGTCTGACGGAGAAGGGGTATTCGTTTGGCCGAGCGCTGCGTGAGATCGAGAACGAACCACGCGCGCTGCGGCGAGCACGGGTGCGGCAGCACTTCATGGATAATCTTGCGGAGTCGCGATTGGTGCTCGATACGAAAATTGACGGGTTTCTTGCTACCACCCACTTGTGGGCCGGTGAGGCGGTCTATCACCAGGAGCCGTTGCAGCTGCTCTATGTGTCCTCGCGCCAAGCCATCGACCCCGGTGCTGCGGTGCCGGGCTACGTCATCAGCAACTGGGCGGTGCTCCAGTTACCCACGGTCTTGGCAGTCAATCTCGGCCGCAGCGCGAATTTGGTGAGCGCCTCATCGATACTGCTGCCGTTCGTCCGTACTGGCATGACCGATGAATATGCGGAGAATCTCAAAGTGTTTGGCCGTTGGCAACCGCGCATGCTGGAGACGCACGAGGCGGCCGCAGCGTGTCTGCAATTGCTGGCGCGCCCGACCGCAGAACTCGATCAAGGCATGTTTGAACTGCTGGTCGCAGGGAGTGTGGAGCAGGTGCGGATCACCTGGAAAAAGGTGCATCTCGATCTCCGCGAAGACCCGCTAGAGTGGAGCGAGACGAACGCTCTCCAATTGTGAGACGGAGTGGTACTTGCTCTCCTCTATAGAAATGCTCCGGCAAGATATGGATTCGATGATCACACCACCTGTTTGGGTGCCACTGGCGGCTGGTCCGCCAGTGCGCGCGGTGGGCACGGGCTGCAAGCTGCCCGTGGCACCGAAAATCCAGATCTTGGTGTGTTTTTCCTGTAGTCGGCTCCAGGGGACTGCTTCTCCATAATATGGAAATGTTCACGAAAGGGCACAGTATTGAACTCAAGCTGGCGCGCCTGGCTGACGCGCAGCGGATTGCGCTCATGTCCCGTGATCTGGTCGAAAATGGCTTGCCCTGGTCGTGGACTGCGGTGCGGGTCGCGCGCCACATTCGCGGTCGTGACAGTGATGTGTTGACCGCGTGGGCAGAGCAACAACTCATCGGCTTTGCCGTCATGGAGTTTTTTGCTGAACATGCCCACTTGAACCTCCTGGCCGTCGAGCCACGCTACCGGCAGGCGGGGGTCGGACGCCAGTTGATGGAGTGGCTGGAGGAAACTGCGCGCGCCGGCGGCATTTTCTTTATCAATTTGGAAGTGCGCGCTGGCAATGGCGGCGCGCAAGCGTTTTATCGCAGCCTGGGATATAAGGAAACCAAAGCCGTGCCACGCTACTATAGCGGCCGGGAAACGGCGATTTGTATGACGCACGACTTGCGGCACGGGTTTCCTGCCGCATGAAGCACCTCATTCAGATTGCCGGCGTCAGAGACCAGCACGAAGCCGAGCTGCTCGTCGCCAGCGGGGTTACCTGGCTGGGCTTCCCGCTGAGATTAACCGTTCACCAGGCAGATCTCCCTGAGACTGAAGCGGCGCGTATCATCAAGTTGTTGCCGCCGCCGCACGCCGGAGTGCTGATTACCTATCTCAATCAGGCCGACGAGATTGTTGCCTTGTGCCAGAGCCTTGGTGCTCGGCAGGTCCAGCTGCATGGCGGCATCTCGCTCGATCAACTTCAAGCCGTGAAAGCTCTCGACCCGGGCCTGTTCGTGATCAAGAGCCTGATCGTGCGCGATGATAATCAGAGAGAGTTAGAGGCTGAAGTGCCTGCTTTGAGCGCATATGTCGATGCCTTCATTACTGATACGTACGATCCTGAGACCGGCGCCTGCGGAGCGACGGGAAAAACTCATGATTGGCGCGTGAGCCGCAGACTGGTACAGATATCTCCCCGGCCAGTGATGCTGGCCGGGGGGCTGACACCCGAGAATGTCGCGCGTGCGATCAGAGAGGTACGGCCGGCGGCGGTAGACGCTCATACCGGGGTAGAGGATGCCAACGGCGGGAAAGACGTGCGACTTGTCCGTGCCTTTGTCGCGCAGGCGCGTGTAGCGTTTGCCGATGTCATCTAACAGAGAGGAGACATTGTCCGGTCCTTAGAGCAGTTTTTATTGGGATTTTTTCTTGTCTGCCCTTCTGTGGTGGCGCAGCCGGCTCGGCTGCGCGCGCAGGCCAGCGGCCTGCACCACTAGAGATCATGGCAGGCTTGCAAGAGGATAAACATAGTTACAATTTCTTTAGGTGTCGTAACTTATGTCTGAAACAATCATTCCGGTTAATTCTCGCTTACGAAAACAAGCGCTGCTCTGGGGTATCATAGTGGCCGTAGTTGGGGCTGGTGGTCTCCTAGTCCTGGTGGTGTACCTGGAGGACCTGACCGCCTCACCGCAGCTTGTTCCGCAACCCGCGTATCTGCGCTTCCTCGCCGAGGCGGGGATAATGGTCCCAGCCTTCAGCCTCGCAGGCTTGCTGAGTTACCTTGCCCTGAAAATCTCGAGGTCTGGGCAGTATCCACCACCAGGGATGCAAGTCCTGCGCGATACGCAAATCCGCACGGGCAGAGCCGCACGGCATGCGGCCAGGATTTGTCTGCTCTCCGCGATCGTGGTGGTCCTCTGCGGGATTGGGATGGGGTTGATCATGAATTGGCTTCTCGCTGAGCCTAGCCGCCCGTCTCCACGACCGCTGTGGCAGTCCTCAGCCTTCGCGCAACCGTCGGTTGGTGTGCGCCACTCGACGGGCCGCAAAGTATAAAGGGTAGTAGTTCAGTTTCAATTTTCTATCTTTATCCTTGAGCAGTCCAGGTCTGTCATTCTGAGGCCGCAGGCCGAAGAATCTCGTGTAACGACAGACGGAGGGCGAGATTCTTCGGCCTGCGCGAAGTTCATCCTGAGCGCAGTTGAAGGGCTCCGCCTGCTCATGAACAAATCTGTCGTGCGCACAGCACACGCTACTTTGCTGTTCTTGCATGGCTCGATCAGCGCCGTGCGCTATGGGGTACTCAGAATGACAGAGACCTCCTTTTTCTTTTCCAATTGAACTACTCCCCGCCAAAGGGATAGCAGACCTGCGGGACAAGAATATGTTATAGTGCTGCCCGATGACGGAGGAGGGTCGCTTATGAAAATGCGTGCCGCAATCTTTGTCGAGCCGAAGAAACCCCTGGTCTTGGATGAGGTCGAATTAGATCCACCGGCCGCGGGTGAGGCGCTGGTGCGGTTGGCTGCTACCGGCGTGTGCCATACCGATCTCTATACCATGAGCGGTCTCGATCCTTCGGCTCTCATGCCGGCCGTTCTAGGCCATGAGGGTGGGGGCGTAGTCGAAGCCGTGGGACCAGGGGTGACCGCGGTGGCGGTCGGGGATCATGTGATCCCGCTGTACATCCCTGAGTGTGGTAAGTGTGCGCATTGTTTATCCGACGAGACCAATCTCTGTCTGGCGATCCGTGGCACTCAGGCTCAAGGGGTGATGCCCAATGGCAGCAGCCGGCTGCACTGGCAGAACAAGATGGTGCACCATTATATGGGCACCTCGACCTTTGCCCAGTACACGGTCGTGCCGGAGATTGCCCTGGCCAAGATCCGTAAGGATGCACCGCTGGATAAGGTGTGCTTGATTGGCTGTGGAGTTACCACTGGTGTGGGCGCGGCGCTGTGGACTGCCAAAGTGAAGCCGGACAGCACCTGCGCGGTGTTCGGCTGCGGCTTCGTGGGGCTGAACGCTCTACAGGGGTGTCGGCTTGCTGGTGCCAAGAGAATCATTGCCGTGGATCTGAGTCCAGGTCGGCTCCAGGCGGCTCAAGACTTCGGTGCGACCGACGTGGTCAATGCCGGAGATGGGAACCCAACCCAGGCGGTGCTTGACCTCACCGGTGGAGCTGGCGTGGATTACAGCTTCGAGGCCACTGGGAATACTACGGTCATGCGCCAAGCCTTCGAGTCGTGTCGCATGGGTGGAGGACGCTGTACGATTATCGGTGTCGCCTCGGCTGGGGCTGAACTGTCTGTGGTCCCGCGTTTTCTGATCACTGGTCGTCACCTGACCGGCACGGCGTTTGGTGGGGCCAAGAGCCGCACGCGCGTCCCGCAGTTGGTAGAGTGGTACATGGAAGGCAAACTCAAGGTTGATGATCTGGTCTCACGGACCATGCCGCTCGCTCAGATCAATACCGCCTTCGAGTATATGGAGCGGGCTGACGGGGTAAGGTCGATTGTGAAGTTCTGATTACCAAGGGAGCTGACCATGCGCAAAAGTGACTCGCGTATTCTCACCACACACGTCGGCAGCCTGCCGCGCAGTCCGGCTTTGGCTGATCTCCTGATTGAGCAAGAACGAGGGCAGCCGATCGATACGGCTGAACTTGCGCGGCAAGAGGAACTGGCCGTCCGGCACGTGGTCCATAAGCAGCTTGAGGCTGGCATCGATATTGGCAATGACGGTGAGCAACCACGCATCGGCTTTCAGACCTACGTGCCGCAGCGTATGCGCGGGTTTGGTGGTGAGAGTAAACGGCCAACGCCGCAGGATATGCGCGAGTTCCCCGCTTACACGCGAATCTTGCAAGCCCGCGGCGTGATGCGAGCCAAGGTCTTTAATGCTCCGCAGGCGGTGGCTGAGGTGCGGTATGAGGATCTGAGCGGGGTACAGAACGAATGCACTCTCTTTCGTCACTGTCTGGAGCAGGCGCCCCAACAGTTCGCCGAAGGCTTTATGACTGCGGCTTCTCCAGGCATCATTTGCACGACCATGCTCAATGCTTATTACGATTCATATGAGCGCTACGTGTTCGCCATCGCCGAGCAGATGAAACAGGAATACGAGTATATCCATGCGCAAGGCTTCGTGTTGCAATTGGATGCGCCAGACCTGGCGATGGAGCGCACCTTTCTCTTTCAGGAGAAATCTCTGCGTGAGTTTCAGCAAATCGTGGAGATGCACATTGCCGCCTTGAACCTCGCCATTCAGCAGATCCCGCCGGAGCGCGTGCGCTTGCATGTGTGCTGGGGCAACTACGACGGTCCCCACAGTCATGATGTGCCGCTCGAAGATATCTTGCCCCTGCTCTACCAGGCGAAAGTGGGCGCCCTCTCTCTAGAGATGGCCAATCCGCGCCACCAGCACGAGTACAAGGTGCTCAAAAGATACCCGCTGCCCGATACGATGGTTTTGATTCCGGGAGTGATTGACTCAACCGTCAACTACATCGAGCACCCGGAAGTGGTGGCGGATCGCATCTGCCAGGTGGTAGAGGCACTGGGAGACCGGAGTCGGGTAATTGCTGGCACGGATTGTGGGTTTGGCACGTTTGCTGGCTGGGAGATAGTTGCTGAAGATATTGTCTGGGCCAAGCTCAAAGCCTGCAGCGAGGGTGCGCAGCTCGCCTCTAAGCGCCTCTGGGGCTAAATCAGACCACAAAAGATTCGTCCACTCCGTCTCGTCTCTGTGTGTGTAGGGGCGGCCCCGCGTGGCCGCCCTCTCCCCGGGCAACCACATCGGGTTGCCCCTACAGCGAAGTAGCGTGCGCTGTGCGCACGACAGATTTGTTCATGAGCAGTCAGAGCGCCGCGGCGGCGAAGAATCTCCTTCAATATAGGACTCAACACGCAATTCTTCGGCCTGCGGCCTCAGATAGACCATCACACTCAATACTGGGCGGAAAGATCTAAAAGAAGATGGTCTCACATCGCTTGGTCTTCTCCCCCGCCACACATTTATCGGTCCCCTTGCCCCCATCGAGGGCGTCCGTGCCTGGCTCCCCGTCTAAGAGGCTCTCCGGAAATCACTCGTCAAGGGTCTGTTCTTCCTCCGTTCACCCTTCGACAAGCTCAGGGCGAACGGGTCGGGCATTGTATTCATTGGGTTTTTGCCGTTCGTGCTGAGCCTGTCGAAGCACGGTTTTGTTAATTGCAGGGTCGTTTGCAGTTTCCGGAGAGCCTCTAAGGAGTCGTCCCCTTTGTCCCCTTTCCTCTTAGACTCCAGACCCCAAAGAGGTCGTCGGGATCGCTCTGCGGAACCCTCTCTCGCGTAAGCGCGCAAACCATAAGCGCAACCAATCGAGGTAGAGGTAGACGACGGGGGTGGTGAAGAGAGTGAGGAGTTGACTGACTAACAAGCCTCCCACGATGGTAATTCCTAACGGAGAGCGTAACTCTGACCCTGTCCCGCTCCCCAATGCCAACGGTAAGCCGCCAAACAAGGCCGCCAGCGTTGTCATCATGATCGGCCGAAAGCGCAGCAGACACGCCTCATAAATCGCCTCCTCGGGCGCCTTGCCCTCTTGCCGCTCGGCTTCCAGGGCAAAGTCGATCATCATGATGGCATTCTTCTTGACAATGCCAATGAGCAGGATGATGCCGATCAGGGCAATGACACTCAGATCCGTGCCACACACCAGCAGCGCCATAATGGCGCCGACGCCAGCCGAGGGCAGAGTAGAGAGAATGGTGATGGGATGGATGTAGCTCTCATACAGCACGCCCAGCACGATGTAGACGGTGACCAGGGCCGCGGCAATGAGCAAGGGTTGGTTGGCCAGCGAGGCTTGAAAGGCCTGGGCGGTGCCTTGGAAGCTGGCATGGATGGAAGCGGGCAGGCCCAGGTCGTGATGGGCAGCTTCGATGGCGGTCACGGCCTCACCAAGAGCGACGCCGGGGGCGAGGTTAAAGGAGAGGGTGACGGCGGGGAACTGGCCCTGGTGATTGACGGCCAAAGCCGTGGTCGTGGGGGCAAAGTGCGTAAACGCGCTCAGAGGCACCAGCACGTTATTCGTTGATCGCACGTAGATATCTCTCAAGGTCTCTGGGTGTTGCCAGAACTGGGGCGCGACCTCCATGACGACGTGATACTGGTTGAGTTGAGTGAAGATGGTGGAGACCTGGCGCTGGCCGAAGGCGTCGTAGATGGCATTATCAATCTGCTGGGGCGTGATGCCCAAGCGTGAGGCGGTATCGCGGTCAATGACCACTGAGGCT
>JACQEL010000156.1 GCA_016200595.1 Deltaproteobacteria bacterium | reverse complement strand
GAGGCTGCCGGGGAGAGTAGCTCCAGGGGCCGGACAGCGGTGAGGACTGTCCTCATCCGTTCTGTCATGAACGTCACGCTCAAGGGACTTGGCCAGATGCTCAAAACCGAGCCTGATCCCGGAGCAATCATCGCCGCGCTTGAGGAGGGAGAGTTCCCGTATGAGTCACCCCTCTGGGGCGGGGAAAGTAGCTATGTCGAGCCCAGACACCGTTTCGTCGTGCTGCCCCCAGTGACTGCCACAGACTTGAAAAATCTTCGTGACGCGGCCAAAGAGCGCCACTGTGGGCTAACTCTCACCACCGCTGATACAGTAGCGGCCGGCTGTTGCATCGTTGCCCTGTCATTCTTCCCGGTCACTAAACGCGACGAGGTATTACCTCCTCTTTACGCTCACGCCACAGAGGCCCCAACGCGGAAGGAGTTCCCAACCTTCCCTCTGAGGCAGACAGGGAATGGCAGGGCAGAGGTCCAGGCAAAAGTGATGTGAGTAGCGCTCAGGGGGTGAAGTATGAGCAAGGTACTAATAGCTGTTGTTATCATCGGGGCAGGAGCTGGCCTCCTTGGCTGGGATGACCTCTTTCATCTCACCGTTGGTCTTCCCTTGCTCGTGGGAGCATCCCTCTTCTTTAAGATGTGGGAAAAGCGGATGCAGCTCGAAGAGGGAGAGGAAGAGTCCGAGGAGGAAGAAGGACTGAGTCACCAAGTATTTGTCGGGGTGCTTGGCGGCTCTCTCTCCCTTCTCTTGCTTGCCGGCGGCTTCTTCGTTGCCTCTCGCCTAGGGCTCTCCGACCTGTTTTATGGTCGCGATTGCCCGGCTATTCTCAATAACATCCATATTCTGGAGGATGGTCGGGCTTACGAACGGATCGTGCAGATCACTGAAGAACGGCTCCAGCACCAAATTCCCTCAACTTGCCGCGAGGAGCTTACAGGAAAGAAGGTGCATGCGCGCTTGGCATGGGCAGAGCAACTTGAGGGGGAGGAACGATTCAGCAAACTTCGGCAGGCTCGGCAGGAGACCGAGGGCGTTGCTGACCAAGACCTTAAACTGCTGGTCGCTACCAAGCTGCAAGCTGAAGAGCAGAAACAAGTTATCGCGGCGCAGCAACAGAAACTTGATGAAAACAAGCAACTCCTTGAGAAGCTGCAAGGAAATCAGCTCCTCACGCAGGAGACCGAACGGGGGGTGGTGATAAACCTTCCAGATGTTCTCTTTGAGCCCGGTAAGGCAGACCTCAATGCCGATGCCCGGACTGTGGTAAAGAAGATCGCTGACATCTTGAACCACAAAGCCAATGGGAGGGGAGTGTTAGTTGAAGGGTATACCGATTCGGTAGGAGACGAAGAGACAAACCAAAAGCTCTCTGAAGACCGAGCAAGGAGCATAGCAAGGGACTTGGTGGAATACGGCGTCAGTAAAGAGCAGCTTGCGATTGCCGGTTACGGAAAGAGTCGCCCCATTGCTCCCAACGACACTCCTGCCGAGCGGGCGAAGAATCGCCGGGTAGAGGTCATTATCCAGAACTGAAGATTAGCATGGGGCAGCTGGCCGCTGGGGTGACGAAAATTCGCTGAGGCTGAGAATGGCAGGAGATCCTGTTTTTTGTTCCCTGTGTCCAGACTGTTTCTGCGCCTGCACGGCTCCCCTGGTGCCCGGGCTCTGCCTGGGTACGCCCTGAGTGGCAGGCTCTGCCTGTCGGCGGCCGCTCGTGCAGCGGCAGAGCCGCCCGCCCGGTGCGGTCCCAGGCAGAGCCTGGGACCGAGAAGGCCTCAGGAACAAAAGCCGTGCGAGTCGGCACGAGAAAAACTCTCCCCCTATCGCTAATTTTCACCAGGGGCAGGGCGAATACAAGATTCGCCCCTACACTCGATTTCAGGTCTCATCCAAGTGAAATTCGCTATAGGTATTGCCCAATCTCCGGAGGGGGCTGCTTGTAGAATAGGCCAGCCAAGAGAAAAGGCGAGAGAGAATTTGAGTTTTGTCTACTAACCCTGCCGCGTCCCCGTCCCACCCTGGCGCAGGCGTTTCCGCAGGATCGGGATGGCGTTGATCTTCATCGCGCGCAGGAGATCCCAGTAGATGCCGCGGGGCCGTGGATACACCGAACGGGTGGCGACCACTTCAGTGGGGGTGATGATAAAATCAATCGATACATCATGGGGGAACATGGGGATTTTGTACAGGATAAGCTGCAGGGGATGGATGGTAGTCACAACTGGTGTGAGTTCGCGGACCTTACCCTCTTCACGCAAGAGGCTGTATTCGAGATCCGAAAACCCTCCGCCTTTGCCTAAGCGAGCGCCGTCACGACCAACCGCGACCGAGCCGCAGACGATAAGATCGGTGTGACGCATTTCGCGCGGAGACACCAAGCGGCCGTATTTCAGCGCCCCACGGATGCTGGTCGCGAGAAGCACGCGACTTCCCAGCTTTTGCGGGTCGAGTTCGACGAAACATTTTTCGGCTTTGAGTTGGGGGACCGCGACATAGAGGATCTTGCCGTCGGCTAGAGCGGCGCGCCGCACGGATAATTGCGGCGCATCGGGATTGACCTTCACGACTTGGGCTTTGCGCCAGACCGCAAGCTCGCGGAGCAAGCGCGTCGCTTTATCAGCTCCCGGAAAATTGGGAATTCTGCTGTACGCGCCGGGAAAGCGCACGGCCCCCTGCTGCGTCAGCAGTTGCCATATGGTGTTGCGCAGCTCGGCCTTCATTGTCGCCCAGTGGCCGTTATCAGTGGGATACCGTTCGCGTGCGGCCATCGTGCCTGCCTTTAGTCATTAGAACGTAAATTTTTTATCTGCCTCGTCCATACAGACCACAGAACGCGGAAAAAAACAATACGGCGGACGATGACAGGCCAGCGTGAATCTCTTACAATCCCTCTTCACTAACACACCCGGACGCGCCGGTGCGGAGGAGCATAGCATGGATTTCCAATTTACGGCCCAAGAAGAAGCGTTCCGTCAGGGGTTGCGGACCTGGCTCGCGCAGCATCTGCCAGCGGATTACGACCCGGATAAGTTTGCTTGGCAAATGGATACAGAAGAGCGCTTTCACTGGCAAATGGCTTGGCACAAGCAACTCCATGCCGGAGGCTGGGTCGGCATCCATTGGCCGAAAGAATATGGCGGTCGCGGTGCCACGCTGATTGAACAACTGATCTTCCATGAGGAGTTGGAACGCGCTCACGCCCCGCATCCGGCTAACGTGCTGGGGCTGATCATGGCTGGCCCGGTGATTATGCATTGGGGCGCGGAGGAGCAGAAAAAACGGTACTTGCCTAAGATTCTCTCGGGGGAAGAGATTTGGTGCGAAGGGCTCTCTGAGCCAGGATCTGGTTCCGACCTGGCCTCGCTGCAGACCCGTGCGGTAGAAGACGGAGATTATTTTGTCATCAACGGCCAGAAAGTGTGGACGAGCTGGGCCCACCGGGCACGCTTCTGCCAATTGTTTGTCCGCACTGATCCCGACGCGCCGAAACATAAGGGTATGGCGTGCCTGCTGGTGGATATGAAGACGCCCGGGGTGACCGTGCGGCCGCTCGTGCAAATTACCGGCGATGCCGAGTTCAACGAGGTCTTTTTCGACAATGTGCGTGTGCCCAAAGCCAACCTGCTGGGCGCCAAAGACCAGGGGTGGCAGGTGTTGGTCACGACTCTGATGTTTGAGCGCTCGGGTATCGGTTTTGCCCTGCCAGTGGATGCGACCTTGCAGCAGTTAATTGCTCTCGCGCAACAGGTGCAGATCAATGGGCGAGCGGCCAGCGCGGATCCAGCGGTGCGACAGAAGTTGGCGCAGTTCTCCATCGAGTGCAAGGCGGTTCGTTATAATGTGCTGCGTCACTTGACCCGCCGCCTGAAGGGGAGTCCTCCCGGTCCCGAAGTCTCGATCGGTAAGCTTGCCGGCAGCGAAGTGGGATTGAAGATGGCGGCGTTTGCCACGGAACTATTGGGGGCTTACGCTCCCCTCACGGCGGACTCTCCCTATGCGATGGAGCAGGGCAGGTGGGCACGGGTGGCCTTAGGCGCGCGCGCACTGACCATTGCCGGTGGTACCTCCGAGGTGCAGCGTAACATCGTCGGCGAGCGCGTCTTGGGTCTGCCGAAGGGGTAGAGAAAATGGAAGTATCGCTTTCATCAATGAAAGAAAAATTTCTTTTTCCACTGGGTTCTGAACAAGATCTGAAGCGTTTCATCGAGAAACTGATGACACGGATGCTGACAGAGCAATGGAGCGCGGCACGGTCTTCCCTCATGCCTGTGGATAAGCTGTGGAGAACCCTGTGAATCGTTGTGCGAACTCAGAGAAAAAACGCCAGCTTAATC
>JACQEL010000079.1 GCA_016200595.1 Deltaproteobacteria bacterium | reverse complement strand
GCTGGGGTCGACGTCGTGGGGCAGGCGCAAAACCTTTCCGCAGCCGTGGAGGCCGTGAGAACCATCTCGCCCGATGTGGTGATCCTCGACATCCACATGCCTGAGGGCAGTGGGATCGAGGTGTTGCGCGCTCTCAAGAAGTCGCAGCCGGCGCCCCTGGTCATCATGCTGACCAATTATCCTTTTCTCCAATTTCGCCAACGCTGCTTGGCAGAAGGAGCGGATTTCTTTCTGGATAAATCCACTGAGTTTGAGAAGGTGCCCGGCCTGCTCGAAGACCTGCAGCAGCGCTCCGCTCCACCCGCCGAGAGCATCTCGATTAGTAAGCAGGCAGAGAAGACGTCTGACCCACAGGAGCTGAAAGAGGCCGACCCCCGCTACCAGAGTCTGTTTGAGAGCCTGCCTCTAGGACTGTGCCTCATTACGCCGGCGGGGCATATCCTGGATGCCAACCCTGCCCTTGTCCGACTGTTGGGCTACCCAGACCAGGAGACCCTGCTGGCGGTCAACGCGGCCAGCCTGTATGTGGACCCTGAAGAGCGCCAGCGGTGGCAGGATTTGGTCGAGCGTGAAGGGGTGGTGCAGAATTTCGCCATGCAATTGTGTCGCTACGACGGCACGCTCATTTGGGTGCAGCATAGTACCCGAGCCATACGGGATGCCGCGGGCCAGGTGTTGTACTACGAAGCCGCAGCAGAGAATATCACTGCCCGCAAGCGAGCGGAGGAGGCGTTAGCGGAACGAACACGCCTGGCAGAGTTGGGGGCGGAGGTGGGTGCCGCTCTCACCCAGAGTGATGATTTGCGGAGTGCCCTCCACCGCTGTGTCGAAGCCATGGTTCAGCACCTCGATGCCGCCTTCGCCCGCATCTGGACACTCAACCCAGCGCAGAACGTGCTGGAGTTGCAGGCCAGCGCCGGCCTGTACACTCACCTTGACGGCCCCCATAGCCGTGTGCCTGTCGGCCAGTTCAAGATCGGTCTGATTGCCCAGGAACGCCAACCGCACCTGACCAATGCCGTCATCGGCGATCCTGGGGTCAGTGACCAGGAATGGGCCAAGCGGGAGGGGATGGTCGCCTTTGCCGGGTACCCCCTGATTGTCGAAGCCCACCTGGTGGGGGTGGTAGCCATGTTCGCTCGCCAGCCGCTCACCGAGTTCACTCTCAAAGCCCTGGCAGCAGTGGCGGATGAGATTGCCCTGGGCATCGAGCGCAAGCAGGCTGAGGAGGCGCTCCGTGCCAATGAAAGACGGTTCCGCGCGCTCATTGAAAACAGCTCAGACACGATCGCGCTAGTCACGTCCGATGGAACGATCGTCTATACGAGCCCTTCGGTCAGGCGGGTTCTTGGCTATACCGAGCACGAATTGATCGGCTCCTCTGCGTTTGCCCTGATCCATCCTGAGGAGCGTGAATACACGAGGGGCCTATTGGCTGAACTCCTGCAAAATTCAGGGGATACTATCATCGCTCAGGTGCGGGTCCAGCATAAGAATGGCTTGTGGCAGTGGATCGAAGCTGTCGGGCAGAACTTGCTCGCCGAGCCGAGCGTGCAAGCCGTGGTGATCAATTATCGTGATATCAGCGAGCGCAAGCAAGCCGAAGAGCTGCTGCGGCACGCCGAAGCGAGGTACCGCTCCATCTTCGAGCACGTTGTCGAGGGTATCTTCCAAACTACCCCAGACGGGCGCTTCCTTACCGCCAATCCCGCCATGGCGCGCATACTGGGTTACGAGTCCCCCGCCGACCTGCTGGAAAACGTCAGCGACATCGGCCAGCAAGTGTATGCTGAGCCCGCCCGCCGCACAGAGTTCCAACGCATACTGAGCGAGGCTGGCGTGGTCCAGGGCTTTGAGGCGCGGTTCTATCGCAAAGACCGCAGCCTCATTTGGACTTCTCTAAGCGCCCACGCCGTGCGTGATGCCAGCGGTGCGCTGCTTTACTACGAAGGCACCATCGAAGACGTCACCGCGCGTAAGCAGGCCGAGGAGGCGTTGCAGGTGGAGGCACAAATTTCGGCGGCCTTAGCCCGGGTGGGTCAAGAGCTGATCGCCTCCTTCGACAAGCCGACGATGCTTGAGCGTCTGTGCCAGCTTATCACCGAGGTCCTGGACTGCGACCAAAGCAGCACGATCCTGTGGCAGCCCCGAGATGGAGTGTATGTCCTAGCTGCCAATTACGGGCACGTCACTGAGCAGGTGGAGACCTTGCGCTCCTTGCGGGTCTCCCCTCAGGTTGCCGCGTGGCTGACTACCCGGCTGGAGGAGCAGGAGGTCGTGGAGGTAGAGACCGCGACTGTCCCAGACTTTGTCGCTAGGACTCTGTTGCAGCAGGTTGGTACGACCGCGCTGCTCTACATAACCCTGCGGCGAGGCGGAAAGTTCATCGGTGTCCAAACGGCAGCCTACCGGGGACGCAGGGGGTTTAGCGCCGCTCAACAGCGCATCGCCCGAGGCATTGCCCATCTTGCTTCTTTCGCGCTCGATAACGCCCAACTGCTCGAGCAAGCTGAGAGTGTCAACCTTCGGCCCGGTGCCGCCAGAGCAGGCCGACTCCTTGCAACGAGTGAGGAAGGCGGCGCATGAAGAGCTGGAACTCATCACCGCCATGCTGGAGGTGAGCCGGCTGGAAGCCGACCGGGTGCTAATGGAGAAGAGAGAGGTGAATATCGTCGAACTGGTGGCGGAACTTCGGCAAGAGACGGAAAAGAGTGTTCGGGAGAAGCCCGGACTCAGCGTCGAGTGGCAGGTGGCACCAGGGCTGCCGTCACTGTGGACAGACCGGATGAAGCTGAAGATAGTGCTCAAGAACTTGCTCAGTAACGCGGTGAAGTTTACCGGCGAGGGCACTGTGATGGTGGACGTCTCCGCTCGTGACGGCGGGATAGAGATCCGTGTGACCGATACCGGGCTCGGGGTCGAGCCAGAGATGCTGTCGGTGATCTTCCAGATGTTCCAGCAGGGAGACAGTTTGGCGACGCGTCATTTCGGTGGAGTGGGATTGGGGCTCTACGTCGTGAAACAGGTGCTGGAATTGTTGGGTGGCACGGTGACGGTCGAAAGCGAAGTCGGGAAGGGCTCGACATTTCGCGTGTGGATACCGAGCCTTGTAGGGGGGCAATGATGCCGTGAGCAATACCCACGAAGTCCAGAGTCAGCTAGAGAGGGCTAACTCGCAGTTAGCGCTTTACGCGCGTGACCTCAAACGCGTGCTAGAGCGAGAACGTCGTAGAGCTCAGGAACTCACGACTGCTTACCAAAGAGACCTCAAAAAGGTTTGCCATGCCGAGCAACGCACAAGCCTCCAATTGACCAATGCCTACTGCGATACCATTCGGCGACTGACCCGAGCCGTTTCCTACAAAGACGCCGGGACTGGCGCCCACCTCCGGCGCTTAGGCCCCTACGCCCAAATCCTGGCTCTCCATGTAGGGATGAGTCCTGTAGAAGCGGAGCTGATCTTTGCTGCGGCTCCGCTCCACGACGTGGGACTGCTGGAGATGGCTAGACAGATTGCCCTCACTCATCATGAGCGCTGGGATGGGAGTGGATACCCGCAAGGGCTCAAGGGTGAGGAGGTCCCGCTAGCCGGGCGCATTGTGATGCTCGTGGATCAGTACGACGCCTTGCGCAGTTGGCGGCCCTATAAATCGGCTTTCACTCATGCCAGGGCCTGTGACATCATCTTGAATGGCGATGGGCGGACGCTGCCAGCACACTTCGACCCGCTTCTGCTCCAGGCCTTTCGCGCGCTGCACCACGAATTCGACATTATCTATTCCAGCTTCCAAGGCTGAGCCGCGCGAAGGAGCGCTGCATGAAGTGGGCTCTCAGAGAAAAGGTGAGGATCGGGTACGGGTTTGCTTTACTGATCTTGCGCGTCATCAGTGTCGTCTCCCACCCTGGCCTCACCCTCCTCCTGGGCTGGTGAAAATTGGCGATATGGGGAGAGTTTTTCTCGTGCCGACTCTCACGACTTTTGTTCCTGAGGCCTTCTCGGTCCCAGGCTCCGCCTGGCGCTTACCCTTGTCACGGCGGCAGGTATCTTTGTTAATCGTGACAAGGAGTTATCGACTGAAGAGAAGGTTGATCTCAAGCAAACAGTGACAAATAACAATGGCAACGTTCTCCGGTAGCCGCATCACCCTCTCCCTTTCAATCAAAGCGCCTTTCCCTGCAGCAGCCGATCCACCATGCTTTTATACTGGGCTACCGCTGGTGAGTGATAGAAGCGCGCACGCGTGAAAAGCGGGT
>JACQEL010000227.1 GCA_016200595.1 Deltaproteobacteria bacterium | reverse complement strand
AACTAAATACTTTCTTTACTCTTTCGGTCGTTCCCCCAGCCCTTGCCAGGTTCCTTTCTGGCGCAGACGCTTCACGTCTTGGGCGCTTTGCTGTGCGTTCACTCCCATGGCGCCCAACAATTCTGTGCTTATGTCGGCGAGGATACGATCCTTGACGCTTCCTTCACTACGCGGGTCAGCCGCCAGGAACGCCTCGATCTTCTCTCGTGGTAAGCCAGTCTCGATAAACAAATCGAGGAACTGCAGCAACCCGATTTGGCCCTGGTGCGCCTCATAAATTGCCAGCAACCGCCGGCAATCTTGACATACTCTGGTAAACCAACCTGCCCGTTCCTGACAGTAGCTACACTTCATAAAAATCAACCTCTATGAGGAACACACCAAGATCGGGATTCATAGGGAACACACTCCTGTCGGGGTGCCACGGGCCGCTGGCCTGCCCGTGCCCACCGCTCGCACTGGCGGACCAACCCAATACTGTCCGGGAAATTTTCCTGGCCAAGGCCCAGGACTGGCGCCTTGGCCCTTTGGAGTGGGCTAACGCTCAGCACCCGGGAGCCAAAGCGCCGTCCAGGCCGGCGCACTCCATATAAGTGTGCCTCCGACGCACAGCGCAGTAAATTTATTCCGGACAGTATTGGGACCAGCCGCCAGTGGCACCCGGTGGGTTTCATTTGAGCGAGGAGACCTACCGTTTTCTCAGTCGTAGGCCGGGATAAGGCCGCAGGCCGTTCCCGGCGTGCTCGGCTCTGCCGGAAACGCTCCGCTTATTCCGGCCTACCTTCTTGCTCTCTTCATTCAAGTGTAACCCGCTGTAACTCTACTAACAGTGCCTTGGCCTCTTGCAAGTCCCTCGTATCAAACCCCTCGGTGAACCAGCCATAGATCTCGAACAACATCTTGTGTGCTTCGTTCTTCTTGCCCTGTTGCTGCCACAAGCGGGCAAGGCTGACTGTGGCGCGTAATTCCCACGACTTCGCCTCTTGCTTACGCGCCACTTCGATCGCTTGCAAAAAACATTCTTCCGCCTCTTCAGAACGATGAATGATGAACGATGAATGATGAATGGAGAGAATTTCTCGCCCCTCTTCTTTTGTCTGCCGTTCATCATTCTGCTTCGGCCTGGCTTCCTTACCATTGGCCATGCGTTCCGCGTTTAGGAGCAGCTCCCCCTTGAGGCGGTAGAGTTCGGCTTCGTTCCAGCGTTCCTCAGTCTTCTCCACCATAGCGAGCGCCTCGGTCAGGACGCTCAGCCCTGCTTGCGCCTGGCCGCCTTGCGCAGAGGCCTGAGCCAACGCGCCCAGCAATAGTGGGACCCACAGCTCTGCCCCTATAGCTCGCAAAGCAGTCAGCCCTTCCCGGAGCTGCACGAGTCCTGCTTCTCCCTGCTCCCGGGCACCCGACAGTGAGGCACGCTCGACGAGTGCCCAGCCCTGCAGGCTCATCCCCCAGCCCAACCAGTCTGGAAACCCGTGCTCGTGAGCGAGGGTCAGTAACGCCTCCGCCTGGGCTTGGGCGTCTTGCCCTTCTCGGCGGAACAGATGCACGCGGGCAACAGCACCCAGCGCCTCCGCCAAGCTGAAGGGATGCGATAAGGCTTGAGCAACGGAGAGCCCGTGACGGACTCGCTCCAGGGCTTGGTCTGGGTAACCACGACACCAGAGGGTCTCCGCCGCATAGACCAGCACCATTGACCCTGGGTCTTGTCCCATATGGTAGGCTAGGTCGCGGTGGTGCTCAGGGTTGTAGAAAGTCCCAGCTTGGTCAAGATGCGCTTGCGCGGGGGCGAACTCTCCGCGCCAGAGCAAGGTTCCCCCCACTACTGCATGGACCACGAGGGACAGGGTGGCATCCTGGTGTCTGTGGGCGACGGTGAGGAACTGTTCTCCGAGGGCGAGCGACGCGGTGTGATTCCCTCGCGCAACGTTAAATACCCACCGCCCAAACAGGACTTGCGCGACCTGGAGCGGCTCCCCCACCTGCAGGCACAGCTCCTGCGCGCGGGTGTAGGTCTGTTCCACTTCGGCGGCACTATACCCCTTCGTGGCCATCAACGACGCACCAAGACTAAGGTGGAGGGTGAGTTCTTGGCGGGCTCGGGCGGCGGTGTCCGGCAGGGTCTTGAACAATTCAAGAGCCGCAGTGAGGTGGCTCATGGCTTCCGCGTTTGCTGACTGCCGCGCTGCTTGCTGTCCTGCCAGGCCGAGGTACTCCACGGCCTTTGCGGCATTCCCACTCCGACTGTAATGGTGCGCCAAGGCGCTGTAGTGGTCTTCGAGACTGGTGCGGTAGAGGACTTCCAGCGCTTGCGCCGTTAGCTCATGCAGGACCTTGCGCCGCTCCTGCAACACGGAGTTGTACGCGACTTCTTGGGTGAGCGCGTGCTTGAAAATGTACTCGACTTCTGGGAACGCGGGCTGCTCGTAGAGAAACTCTTTGCGCTGGAGGGAGGCCAGGAGGCGATACAGTTCGTCTTCGGGCTGGGTGATCACCTGGCGGATCAGACTCAGCGGGAACTCACGACCGATCACCGCGAGCTGCTGGAGTAACGCTTTTTCTTCTGGCATTAAGCGGTCAATGCGCGCGGCCAGCACGCCTTGCACGGTGGTGGGAATATGCAGAGCCGCTGGTAGAGACGCGACATGTCGCGTCTCTACACCGTCGCGGCCCAACACGGCCTGCTCAAATAATTCCTGCACCACCTCCTCCATGAAAAACGGCGTGCCTTCGGTCTTGGCTAAGATCTGCTGCTTTAATGTGGTGAGGCTCGGGTCAGCGCCGAGCAGGAAGGTGAGCAGCTCTTCCGCCTCTGCCTTGCCAAGCGGCGCGAGCCGCAGTTGGGTGTAGTAGGTCTTCTGTCCCCACTCGTGGCGGTATTCGGGACGATAGTTCACCAGCAGCAGGACCTTGGCCGAGGCGACACTCTCACTCAGTACGTCGAGAAAACCTTGGGTCTCGGTGTCGATCCAGTGCAAGTCTTCAAAGACCAGGATCAGCGGCTGATTGAGACTCTCGCGCAGGAAGATCTTCTTGAGCGCCTCAAACGTGCGCCGTCGGCGAATCTGGGGGTCCATTTGGGACAGGCTCGCTTGCTGCTCGTCGATACCCAGTAACGCAAACAGATAGGGCAGCGTCTCTTCCAGGCTGCGATCGAGGCCCAAGACTTTCCCAATCACCCGCTCCCGTCGCGTCCGTTCATCATCCTGGAGTTGAATCTGAAAGTACGCTTTCAGCAGTTCGATCAGCGGCAGATAGGGCGCAGCTTTGCCGTGGGAGACGGAGTAGGCTTCGAGTACCAGGCAGCCGTGTGCGAGTAGGGGCGAGGCATGCCTCGCCCCTACAAATTCATAGAATAACCGGGACTTGCCCAGCCCCGGCTCTCCCATCACACCGACAATCTGCCCATGCCCGGCCTTGGCCTGCTCTAAGGCGATTTTCAGTTGCTCCAGCTCGCGCTGTCGCCCAACAAACCGGGTCAGCCCCCGCCGGGCGGAGACTTGTAAGCGCGTGCGCAAAGGGCCCGTGCCCAGCACTTCGTAGACGTTGAGGGGTTCCTCGACTCCTTTGATCTGCGTCTTGCCCAGGTCTTTGAAGACAAAGTAACCGTCGGTGAGTCGCTGCGTGTAGGTGGTCACGAGAATCGACCCGGGTGCGGCCAATTGCTCCATGCGGGCTGCGAGGTTGGTGGAATGGCCGACGGGCACGTAGTCGGCATGCAGGTCATCTTTGCGGATGGAGCGCACCACCACCTCGCCGGTATTGACGCCCACGCGCATCAACAGCGGCGGGTGACCTTTGCCCCGGAGCGTGTCGGCATAGCGGCGCATCTCCTCTTGCATACGCAAGGCGGCATAGAGCGCCCGCTGGGGATGATCCTCGTGGGCAATCGGTGCCCCGAACAAGGCAAAGATGCCATCGCCCAGGGCTTGAGCGACGTAACCTTCATAGCGATGCACGGCCTCCATCATTAGTTGCAACGCCGGGTCGATGAGGGCCCCCGCCTCTTCCGGGTCGAGCCCTTCGATTAACGCGGTCGAGCCTTTGAGATCAGCAAAGAGGGCGGTAATCGTCTTGCGCTCACCGTCCGGGACGCCTCTAGCTTCCAGGGCCGCCTGCTCAGCCCGGATGCGCTCGGCCAAGTGCGGGGGAGTCCAGCGTCCGGGGTCCGACGTCCGATGTCCGACGGTTGCTTCCCTTTCGTCCTTTCGTCCCCTCGCCGTTTCACTCTCTGTTTCGCTATTTCCCCATTTCCCCTTTTCGCCCTCTGAGCCCGCACCCGTCCACACCAACACTTTGCCACGTTCATCGATCGCGACTTGCCGAGCCTCGATGAGTTCATCCTTAAGCCCTTCAAGATACTCGTCGTCGAGGTTGAACCGCACCTTCAGTGCCCGGTACGAGATACGCCTGTCACGCTGCAGGAGCGTGAGGACTTGGGTGAGAATCTCGTCAAACGTCATAGGCTATCCTCTGCCGAGATCAGGCAAGATTGTCCGCCTTATTGGCCCCGATGCAGCCGTGACTGGCTTTTGTCCGAAGGATCGGTTAGGTTTCCTGTATGATCCGCCGGTGGGTAATACGGCTCAACCAAGAGATCGATAAACAGATGACGGAGATGAGCCCCACCCAGATCAAAGACTGGCGCGACTATTTCTGGAAAACTTCCTTGCTGCTCTTTCCTGGCGGTTTTATTGCGGGCTTGGCAAAAGGAGGAGCCGTCAGTCTGGTGTTTGGCCTCTTGGCCGGGTTCGCCGGACTGCTGTGTACGTTGATTGCACACCGTTTGGGCCGTGAACCGTAAAGTGTCTGCGGAGGTTTGTATGGCTGGAGCATTTGCTGTGTTGTTTTTCATCGGCTTGGTCATCCTCTTTTTCCTCTCTGGAGTTGGCAACGAACCTAAGGTTCCCCCTCGACCAGAACACAAATAGCGGTTTGGCATTAACTCAACTCTGTCAACAATGCCTTGGCCTCTTGCAAGTCCTTCGTGTCGAAGCCTTCGGTGAACCAGTTGTATACCTCCGCCAACATCTGCGCTTCGGCTTCCGCCTCCGCTTGGGGGCTGGGTGTTGGGGACTGGGTGTTGGGGACTTCGGACCTCGGACTTCGGACTCCGGACTGTTTTAGCGTGAGCGTTCCTTTCAGCCGGTACAGTTCCGCCTCGTAAAAACGCTCTCCGCTTTTGTCCACCACCGTCAGCGCCTCGGCGAGGGTGGCCAGCCCCTCCTCTGCCTGCCCCGCTTTCCCATACGCCTCGGCCAGCAGGGCGAGGAAAAACGCTCGAAGCAGCTCTGCCCCCGTGGCCTGGGAGGCGGTCATGCCCTGACATATTTGCGTAATCCCTTCCTCTATCCGCCCCTGCTCAATTAGTGCCCAGCCCTGCATGGTGGTCCCAAACGCCAACCAGAACGGAAACCCTTGCTCGGCAGAGAGCGCAACCGTTGCCTCTGCCTGCTGTTGGGTCAGTTGCCCTTCCCGGCGGAACTGATGGAGCCAAGCAACCGAGCCCAGGGCCACAGCCAGACTATGGGGGTGAGACAGCCCTCGGGCCAAGGTGAGAGCCTCGTAGCTTCTCTTGAGACCTTGGTTCGGATAGCCAAGAAGCCACAGAACATAGGCCGCAAAGACCCGGCACACCACCCCAGGATCCTCTGCATAGAGAAAGGCTAGGGAGCGATGCTGTCGCGAATCGTAGAGGGCAATGCCCTGCTCTGTATACTCGCGAGCCGCGACCAACTCTCCCGGCCAGAAGAAGGTCTCCCCCAGCGCTCGGTGAGCCTCCAAAAGGAGAGTCGAGTCTTGCGATCTCTGCGCGAAGCTGAGGAGCTGCTCCCCCAGCTCGCGCGCTGCTTTGAGCTCTCCCCCCGTCACGTAAAAGCTCCACAGTCCATGCAGCACAGGGAAGAGCTGAGAGGGCTCCCCCACTTGTTGACACAGCTCGCGCGCCCGGGTGTAGGCTTTCCCCACTTCCGGGGCGGCAAAGCCTTTGGTGGCTATCAGCGGCGCGCCCAAAGTGATTTGCAGGGCGAATTCTTGCTGGCTGCGCTCGCGGGTGTCGGGCAACGTTGTGAGCAGCTCTAAGGCGGTCGTCAGATGAGTGATCGCCTCTTCATTGGCCGAGCGTTGGACCGCCTGTTGCCCAGCCAGGTGCAGGTACTCGACGGCTTTCTCCGTATTGCCACTGCGGGTGTAGTGATGCGCCAAATCGCTGTAATGCTCATCCAGGGTGGCGCGGTAGAGTGCTTCCATTGCCTGCGCCGTGCGCTCATGCAAGGCTTTGCGCCGCTCGTGCAGCACCGTGCCGTAGGCGACCTCCTGCGTCAGGGCATGTTTGAAGCTATACTCGACCTCCGGAAAGGCTGGCTGCTCGTAGAGAAACTCTTTGCGCTGTAGTGAGGCGAGGAGGCGGTAGAGCGCCTCTTCTGGCTGGGGAACCACCTGGCGCACTAAGCTCAGCGGGAACTGGCGCCCCATGACGGCCAATTGGTGCAAGAGATCTTTCTCCTCGGCGGTCAGTCGGTCGATGCGGGCCGCCAGCACGCCTTGTACGGTGGGGGGCAGTTGCAGCGCAGTCGTCGGGTGGGTCGTGACCCACCCGACGGAAGAGTCTTGCTGAAGCACTCCCTGTTCCACCAACTCTTGGACGATCTCTTCCATGAAAAAGGGCGTGCCTTCGGTCTTCGCCAGGATCAGTTGCTTGAGGGCGGAGAGTGGGGGCGGCGGGACGCCGCCCGAGCGGCCCGAGGCCGCTCCCACTGTGGCCGCAGGCGCCGCCCCCAACAACGCCTCCAGAAATTCCTCGGCTTCGGCTCTGCCTAACGGCGCCAAGCGTACCTGTGTGTAATAGGTCTTCTGTCCCCACTCGGGGCGATACTCGGGGCGATAGTTGGTCAAGAGCAGCAGTCTGGCGCTGGCCACGCTCTCACTACATACCTCCAGAAAGCCTTGCGTCTCCGCATCAATCCAGTGCAGGTCTTCAAAGATCAGGATCAGCGGCTGGTTGAGACTCTCCCGGAGGAAAAGCTTCTTGAGAGCGTCAAACGTCCGCTGCCGCCGAATCTGCGGGTCCATCTGCTGCAACGAGGAGGGCTGTTCTTCCACGCCGAGCAGGGCATATAGGTAGGGCAAGGTGTCTTCGAGGGTGCGGTCTAACTCCAGCACTTTGCCAATAACTTTCTGCCGTCGCGTGCGGGCATCGTCCTGCGGCTGCAACTGAAAGTAACTTTTGAGCAGTTCAAGGAGCGGCAGATACGGGGACGCTTTGCCATACGAGACGGAGTAGGCTTCGAGCACTAGACAGCCACTCACGCAGAGGAGTTTGAATTCGTAGAACAGCCGCGACTTGCCTAACCCCGGCTCGCCCATCACGCCCACGATTTGTCCATGCCCAGCCTTAGCTTGGTCCAACGCTTTGCGCATCTGCTCCAGTTCACTCTGCCGTCCGACAAAGCGCGTCAGACCCCGCCGGGTTGCGACTTGCAGCCGTGTGCGTAACGGTCCTATCCCAAGGACTTCGTACACGTTGAGCGGGACTTCTACTCCTTTGATCTCCGCCGCCCCCAATGCTTTCAGCTCAAAATAGCCTTCGACTAATTTCCGGGTGTACTCCGTCATCAGAATCGAGCCGGGCGTTGCCATCTGCTCCATGCGCGCCGCCAGGTTCGTCGAGTGCCCTACTGGCACGTAGTCGGTATGCAGATCATCTTTACGGATCGAGCGCACCACCACTTCGCCGGTATTCACCCCGACGCGCATCGCCAACGGCACCCCATGTTTGAGGCGCATCTGGTCGCCGTAGCGCCGCAGCTCCTCCTGCATGCGCAGGGCGGCAAAGAGTGCCCGCTGGGGATGATCCTCGTGGGCAATCGGGGCGCCGAACAGGGCAAAGATGCCATCCCCCAACGCTTGCGCCACATAGCCCTCATAGCGATGCACGGCGTCCATCATGAGTTGCAGTGCCGGGTCAATAATTGCCCGCGCTTCTTCAGGATCGAATCCTTCAATTAACGCGGTCGAGCCTTTGAGATCGGCAAACAAGGCCGTGATGGTTTTGCGCTCACCCTCCCTTGCGCCGCGCGCTTCCAGCGCCGCTTGTTCGGCCCGGATGCGTTCGGCAAGATGCGGGGGCGTGTAGGTGGCGGGGGATTGAGGTGGTGGTGGGAACGCGGCTTGCGTGAGGACTGGAGTCGTTCCCCCATTTCCCGCCCACACTAAGATCTCGCCCTCCTCTTCTTTCGCCAGGCGGTCTGTATGAACAAGCTCGAACTTCAGGTCTTGGAGGGTCTCCTCATCCAGCGCAAACTCGCGCCTCAGCATCCGGGAGGAAACGCGCCCCTTCGCTTTGAGCAGGGCACTGGCTTGGGTGACGAGGTCAGAGAACTTCACACGCCCTCCGCTAGCTCATCCAACAATGCCTTGGCCTCTTGCAAATCCTTGGTGTCAAACCCTTCGGTGAACCAGTCGTAGATCTCGGCGAGCATCTGTCGAGCCTCGGCTTTTTTGCCTTGTTGCTGCCAGAGGCGAGTGAGGCTCGTCGCCGCCCGCAGCTCCAGCGACTTCGCTTGCTGACGTTGCGCGATCTTAATGGCCTTCCGAAAACACTCTTCCACTTCTTCTTCGACCTCGGACGCCGGACTTCGGACGCCGGACTTTTGCAGCGTTAGCTGCCCTTTCAGCCGATACAGCTCCGCCTCGTTGAACCGCTCCCCGGTTTTGTCCACCGCAGCCAGCGCCTCAGCCACCACACTCAGCCCCTCTGCGGCCTGTCCTACTTTCCCATGCACCTCGGCCTGTGTGGTAAGAAACAGCGGCCGCCACAGCTCTGCCCCTGTGGCCCGCGAGGCGACCAGGCCTTGGCGGAGCTGGGCAACCCCCTCTTCTCCTCGCCCCTGCTCGGCCAACACCCAGCCCCACGGAATCGTCCCCCACGCCAACCAGAGCGAAAACTCATACTCGCGAGCAAGCGCCAGCAACGCCTCTGCCCGCTCGTGGGTCAGTGGCACCTCCCGACGGAACCGATGGACCAAGGCAGCGTAATGCAGGGCAAAAGCCAGGCTAAAGGGATGAGAGATCTCCTGGGCTAGGGTCAGTGCCTCCTGGCCCCGCCTCAGGGCTTGGTCCGGATACCCCAGCAACCACAGAACCCAGGCTCCGAGGGAGAGGCAAACCACCCCAGGGTCTTGCCCATAGAGAGAGGCATGGGAGCGGTGCTGTTGAGGGTCGTAGAGGGCAAGTCCCTGCTCCAGGTGTGTGCGGACTAGGACCAACTCTCCCAGCGAGGACAAAGTCGCTCCTAACGCCCGGTGGGCCTCGAGGAGCAGTGCTGGATCTTGAGTGCTCTGGGCCAAGCTGAGGAGTTGCTCCCCCAGCTCACGAGCCGTCGGTAACGCCCCCCCGACATAATAAAACGTCCGCAGCCCAAACAGGACCGGGAAGAGCTGCGGCGTCTCGCCCATCTGCCGGCACAGCTCGAGCGCCCGGGTGTAGGTTCTTTCCACTTCCGGGGCCGCATGGCCCTTGGTGGCAATCCAAGCCGGGCCGAGAGTGACTTGGAGGGTCAATTCTTGTTGGGCACGCTCAGGCGTGTCCGGCAAAGTCTTGAGCAGCTCTAAAGCACCGGTCAAGTGACTGATCGCTTCCGCATGGGCCGAGCGCTGCCCCGCCTGTTGCCCGGCGCGTCGGAGATAATCTATTGCCTTCGGGGTGTTATCGCTGCGACTGTAGTGATGCGCCAGGTCTCCGTAGAAGTCCTCTACCCGGGAGTGAAATAACGATTCGATGGCCTGCGCCGTACGCTCGTGTACTATCTTGCGCCGTTCTATCAGTACGGAGGTGTACGCCACCTCCTGTGTCAGAGCATGCTTGAAGATGTACGCTACCTCTGGAGAGGCGGGTTGTTCGTAGATAAACTCGGCAGCCTGGAGGTGAGCAAGTCTCTGCTGGAGTTCGTCCTCGGGACGCTCGGCCACCTGCTGGAGGAGGCTCAAGGAGAATTCTTTGCCGATCACCGCCAGGGTCTGCAGCAGGGCCTTCTCTTCGGGCGGAAGTCGATCAATGCGGGAAGCGAGAACGCCTTGCACGGTGGGCGGGAGGTGGAGGTCGGTCAGGGGTCGGGCCAATAAGGGCGCACCGCTGTGCGCCCCTACACTCAACACCCCCTGCTCCGCCAGCGCCTGCACGATCTCTTCCATGAAGAAGGGGTTGCCTTCCGTTTTCTCCAGAATGAACCGTTTGAGCGGCTGTAGGGCCGGATCATCACCGATCAACGCTGTGAGCAACTCCCGTGCGTCCTCCGGTTCTAGAGGATCAAGCCGCAACTGCGTGTAATAGGTCTTGCTACCCCACTCATGCCGGTACTCGGGGCGGTAATTGACCAACAGCACGATGCGGGCGCTTGCCACGCTCTCGCTCAGCAGAGTGAGAAAGGCCTGGGTCTCGGCATCCAGCCAGTGCAAGTCTTCAAAGAGGAGGATGAGGGGCTGGTTGAGGCTCTCACGCACTAACAGCCGTTTGATGGCCTCCAGGGTGCGCCGCTTGCGGATCTGCGGGTCCATGTGCGGCAAGGCGGAGGTAGGCTCGGCCAGTCCCAGCAGGAAGAAGAGATAAGAGAGCGTATCTTCCAAGCTGCGGTCGAGGGTCAGCACTTTCCCGGTAATCTTTTCTCTAAGTTTGCGCTCGTCATCCTGCAGCGTAAGTTGAAAGTAGTTCTTGAGCAGATCAATCAAAGGTAGATATGGATAGGCCTTGCCGTGCGAGACCGAGAAGGTCTCCAGCACCAGACAGCCTGTTTGTGATAACACCTTGAACTCATAGAAGAGCCGGGACTTTCCCACCCCTGGCTCGCCCATTACCCCGACAATCTGCCCGTGGCCGGCTGTAGCCTGCTCCAACGCCTTCTTCATTTGCGCTAATTCACCCTGCCGCCCGACAAACCGCACTAGCCCCCGCCGGGTGGCGACTTGCAGCCTGGTCCGCAAGGGGCCGACGCCCAGCACTTCGTAGATGTTCAGAGGCTCGCTCACCCCCTTCACGTGCGCCGCGCCCAGCGCCTTGAAGGTAAAGTACCCCGCCGTGAGCTTGTGTGTGTGCTCGCTCACCACGATGGACCCCGCCTTGGCCAACCCCTCCATCCGCGCGGCTAACCCCGTCGAATGTCCGATGGGCGTGTACTCCGTGTGCAAATCATCCTTGCGGATCGAGCGCAGCACTACTTCGCCGGTGTTGACGCCCACGCGGATCTCCACCGGTGCCCGGCCCGCCAAGCGCAGGGTGTCGGCATATGTGCCGATCTCCTCCTGCATGCGCAGGGCCGCGTAGAGGGCCCGCTGGGGATGGTCTTCGTGGGCAAGGGGGGCGCCAAAGAAAGCAAAGATGCCGTCGCCGGTGGACTGGGCGACGTAGCCTTCGTAGCGATGGACGGCGTCCATCATCAACTGGAGGGCCGGATCGATAAGGCGACGGGCTTCCTCGGGATCGAGGTCTTCCATCAGCGCCATCGAGCCTTTGATGTCGGCAAAAAGGGCGGTGATGATCTTGCGCTCGCCGTCCGTCGCGCCGCGTGCTTCCCTGGCCGCCTGCTCGGCTCGGATGCGCTCAGCGAGATGCGCAGGAGTCCAGAATCCAGGAAAGTCCGAGGTCCGAGGTCCGAAGTCCGAAGTCCGGAGTCTAGGGGTTAGGTGTTGGGTGTTAGGTGTTGGAGCTCGGTCCTTGGACTCTAGATGCTGGACGCTAGACCTTAGATTCGTTTCTCCCGTTTCCCCATTTCGCCGTTCCCCCGTTTCGCCTCTTTCTCCTGCGCCTCGCCAGACAAGGACTTTGCCGTCTTCATCGACTGCTATCTGTTTGGCATCGATGAGGTCCGCCTTGAGATCTTCGATGTACTCGTCGTCCAGCGTGAAGCGGCGCTTCAGCACTCGATACGCCACCCGCCCCTCGCGCTCCAACAGCTCCCGCACCTGTCCCAAGGTCTCCTCAAAGGTCATCAACTGTCCTCCTGTATACAGCTCAGCCTCATCGGCAGCGCTGTCGCGGCGAGGGCGTCCGCAAGGAAAGGGAGCGGGGAAGGGAGTGCGAAGGGCCTCTGGCGCCTGCAGTGCTCCTTTTCTCTCTACCCATAGTCTGCTGCTCCTGTCAATCAAAGCGCTCTGTCCGCAGAGGTCAGGCAGCGACCGTCTGTGGGGTGCTCGCTACTCGCCGTACTCCATCGATGTACTGCATGCCCGCACGCACCGGCCAGCGGCCGGTGCCACTGGGAACGTCATTCCCATTGATACCTCCAGGTTTTGCTGTGCCCCTCATATAGTAGACATACACGTAGACGCAGGCTAAAGCTGAGCCAAAGTTACACAGGAGGGATATTCCATGAGCGTCATGCGACTGGGGTTCGTTCAGGCACGCGAGACTGACCTCGACAAGGCTACTGCCTATTACACCAACGTCCTGGGCCTCCAAGAGGTCGCGCGGCAGGACGGCAAACGTTACTTCAAATGCTGGGATGAATACGATCACCACAGTGTCGTGATCGAAAATGGCGGTCTGGGATTGGTAAAGATGGGCTACAAAGTTGACACGCAGGACGAATTGGGGCGCCTGGAGAAAGCCATCGAGGCCTTCGGCTTGCCAGTTCGCCGAGTCGCGCGTGGTGAAAATCTCGCTTTAGGACAGGCAATCCGGTGCACGCTCCCCTCCGAGCACGTGCTCGAACTGTATGCTGAGGCCGAGCAAAGCGGTACACAGGTGGGAACGCTCAATCCTGATCCCTGGCCGGCTGAGCAAGCCGGCATCTCGCCGCAGCGGTTAGATCATTTGCTGGTGACAGCCGAAGATGTCAAAACCAACGCCGACTTCTTCACGCGCGTGCTCGGCTTTCGTATGAGTGAACGGATCATTCCCGATCTCAAAAATGAAGGGGAACTGCTCGCCGCCTTTCTCTTCTGTTCCAACAAAGCGCATGACATCGCTTTCGTGAAAGGCCCCAACGGCAAGCTCCATCATTATGCCTTCTGGCTCGACAACTGGAACGAAATCTTACGGGCTGGGGATATCCTGGGCCGCAATGGCCTAAAGATCGACTTCGGTCCCGCTCGCCACGGCATCACCCGGGGGACGACGATCTATTTCTTTGGTCCTAACGGCAATCGCAACGAAGTGTTCTCAGGCGGGTATATGACCTATGCTGACTTCCCGTGTATTACCTGGACGGCGGATCAGATCGGGAGGGCGATTTTTTACATTCACCAGGAAGTTAACGAGCGGTTCAGCAATTATTTGACGTGAAACTGTAGAGGGTGGGCAAACCCACCCTCATCTCTGGCCTGGTTATAACCATTCTTTTCTCTTCTGCAAGCGCTGTCGAGAAGAAATTTTTTTTCTCTGTCTCCTCGGTTATCTAAATATCACTCAGAGTTCTCTTGACATCGTTTTGCGGCGACTTACCTTTTGCCACATATGATGACATGAGGACAATTCATGCAACACTATCACTGGAACCCTATGCGTGAGCTGGCAGAGGCTCAACGACAATTTTCCGCCCTTTTTGATAACCGGGTCTCTCAGGAACCACGCTTGCAGAAGAATGGCCATACGGCTTGGACCCCTGCGGTGGACGTGTACGAAACCCCTGAGGCGTACATGTTTATCGCCGAACTGCCCGGGATGAAGCCGGAAGCGGTCGTGATCGAGGTCAAGGAGAATACCCTGACGATCAAGGGCGAACGGCCAAGCGTGAGCCTTAAAGAGGGCGAGCGTTTCCATCATCGCGAGCGTCCGGCAGGCCGTTTCGCTCGGGTCTTCCGCCTGCCTAAACCGGTCGCTGAGGACGCAGTGGCGGCAACCTACCGCGACGGCATTCTGTCTGTAACTGTGCCGCTGCGGGTTGAAGCCAAGTCCCGCAAGATTCCCGTGCAGGGATAAGGGGGACGAGCGGCCGAATATTCATTCCCTTTTTAGGAGCATAGTCTAATGGATCTCAATCGTTTCACCGAAAAGTCGCAAGAGGCCCTGCGGGGCGCGCAAGCACTCGCCACCCGGCGTAATCACCAGGGGGTAGATGTTGAACATCTGCTCGCCGCCCTCCTAGAGGAACGTGAGGGTCTAGCCTCGGCATTATTCGCCGCGGCTGGCGTCGCGCCCAGCGCGGTGCGCGAGCGGGTTGAACAAGAGCTCAATCGCCTTCCTCATGTTTCTGGTCCTGGTGCCGAGGCTCAGCAGTCCTACCTCACGCAACGCTTAGGGCGCCTCCTCACTCAAGCCGAAGATGAAGCCAAAGAACTCAAGGATGAGTACGTCAGTGTTGAGCACTTGCTGTTGGCCATGCTTGCGGACGAGCGCGGAACGACTGGCCGGATTCTCCAGTCTTTGGGACTGACTCGCGAACGGCTCATGGCGGCTTTGCAGAAAGTACGTGGTCACCAACGGGTCACCAGCCCGAACCCTGAAACGACCTATCAGGCCCTGGAACGTTATGGACGCGACCTCACCAAGTTGGCCACGCAAGGCAAACTTGATCCGGTAATCGGGCGTGACGATGAGATCCGTCGGGTGGTGCAAGTGCTCTCCCGCCGTACCAAGAACAACCCGGTGCTGATTGGTGACCCGGGCGTGGGCAAGACGGCCATCGTCGAGGGGTTGGCCCAGCGTATTGTCCGCGGCGATGTGCCCGAAAGCCTCAAGAACAAACGTCTGATTGTGCTGGACATGGGCGCCCTGATTGCTGGCGCTAAATTCCGCGGGGAGTTTGAAGAACGCCTCAAAGCCGTGTTGAAAGAAGTGCAAGAGTCTGAAGGCGAAGTGATTCTCTTTATCGACGAATTGCATACGGTAGTGGGAGCCGGTGCCGCCGAGGGCGCCATGGATGCTTCCAACTTACTCAAACCTATGCTGGCGCGCGGCGAGTTGCACTGCATCGGTGCCACTACGCTTGATGAATATCGTAAGTACGTCGAGAAAGACCGGGCTCTTGAGCGCCGTTTTCAGCCGGTGCTGGTCGAGCAACCGAGTGTAGAGGATACCATCTCGATTCTGCGTGGATTGCGCGAGCGGTATGAAGTCCATCATGGCGTGCGCATTAAAGATGCCGCTCTGGTGACTGCTGCCGTGCTCTCGCATCGCTACATTACTGACCGTTTTTTGCCTGATAAAGCCATTGATTTAATGGACGAGGCCGCGGCTAAGTTGCGGACCGAGATCGACTCGATGCCTACCGACCTCGATGAGGTGTCGCGCCGCGTCATGCAGTTAGAGATCGAGCGCGAAGCTCTACGCAAAGAAACTGACCAGGCTTCGCGGGACCGGTTAAGCAAACTGGAAAAAGAACTGGCTGACCTCAAAGAAGAGGCTGATCAACTGAAAGCGCGCTGGGAGGTCGAGAAGCAAGCTATTGGTCGGTTACGGCAACTCAAGGAAGAGATCGAAAAGGCCAAGGTTGCGATGGAGCAGGCTCAGCGTGAGTACGATTTTAACCGCGCGGCTGAACTCAAATACGGCAAACTTGCTCAACTCGAACGTCAACTGGCTGCCGAAGAAGCCCAGCTCCAAGGGCAGGACGGGAAGACGCGTCTGCTTAAGGAAGAGGTGGATGAAGACGATATCGCTGCCATAGTCTCCCGCTGGACCGGCATCCCAGTGTCCAAGCTGTTGGAAGGGGAGAAAGAAAAACTTTTGCATCTGGGTGACCATCTGCATAAGCGGTTGATTGGCCAGGAAGAAGCTGTGCAGGCAGTGGCGGATGCCGTGATTCGCGCTCGCTCTGGCCTCAAAGACCCGAACCGTCCGATTGGTTCATTCATCTTCCTCGGGCCCACCGGGGTAGGAAAAACTGAACTCGCCCGCGCGCTGGCAGAATTCCTCTTTGATGATGAAGCCAATATGGTACGCCTGGACATGTCTGAGTACATGGAAAAGCATACTGTAGCCCGGCTCATCGGCGCCCCGCCCGGATATGTAGGCTATGATGAGGGTGGCCAACTCACCGAGGCGGTACGACGGCGACCTTACTCAGTGATCTTGTTTGACGAGGTAGAGAAGGCGCACAGCGACGTGTTCAACGTACTTCTGCAGATCCTTGATGACGGACGGTTGACCGACGGACACGGACGTACGGTGGATTTCAAGAATACCGTCGTCATTATGACCTCCAATGTGGGCAGCCACCTGATTCTTGGTTACCGGGGTGGGGATGATGCAACGGCCTACGAACGCATGAAGCGGGAGGTGCTCGACGTGCTCCGGCAACAATTCCGCCCGGAGTTTCTCAACCGCGTCGATGAGATTGTGGTGTTCCATAGTCTTTCCCGCGAGGATCTCAAGGCGATCGTGGATATTCAGCTCGGTCGGTTGCGGGCGCGGTTGGCTGAGCGCCATATCACGCTGGACCTTACCGAGCGAGTGCGAGACTACTTCGCGGCGACAGGCTACGATCCCAGCTATGGCGCGCGCCCACTCAAACGGGTGTTACAGCGAGAACTGGAGACTTCACTGGGCCGCAAGTTGTTGGCTGGAGAAGTGCACGAGCACTCACGGGTGGTGGTCGATTGGGACGGCGCAAGCCTGACTTTTACTTCTTATCCTGCGGCTGAGGCAGCTTGAGGAACCGGAGGAGTCGGCGGAGTCACAGCGGTCAGTGCGCGGGTAACATACTGAGAGTAGAGCGCATAGCGTTTCTGTATCGCGTTGACATAGTGCACGGCCCGGCTTCCTGGCGCAGACCCATACAGGGTCTGCGTGTAGTGAGCCGGGTCTTCGAGTAAGGGCAGAACCAATTCCATCGATTCCTCCCAACAATGCGGATCATAGCCCAGCACGCGCGCCAGACGCTGGGCATCTTCCACATGTCCCGCCCCCAGGAAGTAGCCTGCCAGTATCAAAGCGAGCCGGTCATCCGGCTGACCATAGGGAAATTGGCGAGCCAGGGTTTGGAGATATTTCACTCCGGCGGTAATGTTTCCCCGGGGAGCGGTGTAGTTTTTTACCCCCATGCCCTGCGCGGCCATCGGCGTGATCTGCATGAGTCCGTACGCACCGGCCTCGCTCACGCGCTGGTTATCAAAACGGGACTCCTCGAAAATGAGCGCGGCGACCAAGCGCCAGTCGAAGCCTGCCTCCTCGGCCCGACGCGCGATCAGATGATCGTAGCGTGATAAGCGTTTGGCGATCATCAAGGTCGACTCCG
>JACQEL010000078.1 GCA_016200595.1 Deltaproteobacteria bacterium | reverse complement strand
GAAAGCCTGCCTGCAGCAGGCCGCGGCAGACTTGAAAGACGCGCGCCAGACCTGCGCAGAGCAAAATGATGCGCGGCTGGCGGTCTGCGACCGGCTCGGTAGGGCAGCCTACGATCCGGTCATCACTCCAGCGAACTTCGGCACCACGATCGACAACCCCTTTATGCCACTGACGCCAGGCACGACCCTCATCTACGAGACCCCCGACAAGAGTGAACGCGACGAGTTCTTCGTGACCTCCAACACCAAGGAAATCCTTGGCGTCACCTGTGTCGAAGTCCACGACACGGTCACGGAGAACGGCAAATTGACAGAGGACACGCTCGATTGGTTTGCGCAGGACACGGACGGCAACGTCTGGTACTTCGGCGAAAACTCGAAGCAGCTCGAGGACGGGCTGATCGTCGGCCTGGCAGGCTCCTGGACTGCTGGCGTAGACGGCGCCAAGCCGGGCATCATCGTGGAAGCCCATCCCAGCATCGGCGATCTCTACCGTCAGGAGTTCTCCCTCGCGGTCGCTGAGGACATAGGCGAAGTGCTGAGCTTAACCGCATCCGTCACCGTCCCCGCTGGCTCGTTTACGAACTGTCTGGAGACCAAGGATACGTCGACGCTGGAGCCCGATGTGGAGGAGCACAAGTTCTACTGTCCAGGGGTTGGCGATGTGTTGGAAACTAACCCAGCCACGGGCGAGAGGTTGGAACTCGTGCAGATTAAGACGCACTGAGGTGAACGCATCGGGTACGTTCCATGTGAAAGGAGTAGGCAATGCGCTTGGCGACTATCGTTACGAGTTTTCTCTTGGTCACCCTGCTGTGGGACTACGCTGCGGCAAAGCAGGGGACGCTTCCATGCAGCGTGCACCCCAAAAAGGGTACACCTGCGACGAAGCTTTCCTCGCTCGCTACAGTCAGCCAGGCCGACGCCGAGCGGACGGCCGTGGCAAGCCTCAAGGCCTCAACGCCCACTACGGTGACGGAGGGAGAGCTTGAGATCGAACACGGTTGCCTCGTCTACTCCTTCGACATCCGGGTGTCCGGGAAAGAGGGGACTGAAGAGGTCTTAATCGACGCGGGTACGGGCAAGGTGCTTATCCACGAGCACGAAAGCGCGGAGCAAGAGAACGAAGAACGAGACCAAGAGGAGGAATAGCACTAAATCGAACCACAAAAGATTTGTACACTACCTCGACTGCTTAGGTATCTTCCGCCGGGTGATAAATGACTCTGTTGATAAATGCCTAACCGCCATTTACGCCCGACGCTAAAGCATCGGGCTACCCTCAGGCCGCCGGCTGCAGCCGGCTCTCCGCCCCTGCGGGGCGGTTGAGGGTAGCCGGGGGATTTATCCCCCGGCTACCTATGAGATAGAGAAGCAAGGTCCATCGGCCAAGCCCTGCACCTCTAGCGTCCGAGTTGCTGCACGTAGTGTTTGAACAGGTTCCCGCGTTCTTGATAATCCCGGAATAGTCCAAAACTCGGAGAGGCAGGCGAAAGCAGGCATATTTTCCCCGCCTCCGTATGGCGGTACGCGAGCCGCACGGCTTCTGCCATATCCTGGACAAAGAATGCCTGCGGCAGCGGCAGCGCCAGCGCGGACTGCCACTGCCGGCACACCGCTTCCCAAATGCGCTGACCAGTAGTAGGAAACAAGATGAGCGTTTTCACCTGGCTGGCGACTAAACGCTCAGCAAGTTCGGCAAAATCCAGATGCCGATCGTATCCACCTAAAAGGATCGTTTGTACGTCCGGGCCGAGCGCCTCAAGATGAGCAATCGTAGCTTGGGGCACGGTGGCGATGGCGGCGTTATAGAACGTAACTCCGTGGTAAGTGCCCACCAATTCCAGACGGTGCTCCAAGGGCTGAAAGCGGCGGACCGCTTCAGCAATGGCACTGGCTGAGACCCCGAGGAGTTTCCCCACCGCGACTGCGGCTAGGACATTCTGCAAATTAAATGTTCCTAGTAAGGGAACCTCCGTCACTTTAAGGATGGTCTCGTCTTGCCCTGGTGCAGCAGAGTACACAATATCACTGACAGAGACAAAGCAGCCAGGCCTGAGCGATTCTGTGAGTGAGAAAGGGAATCCCTGTGCTTGTGTTTCCACCGCAACCTGGCGAGCAATTTCATTTGCTGCATTGTACACCAAATAATCCTGCGCCGACTGATAGCGCGTAATGGTCTGCTTCGCCTCCACATAGCGAGCGAAGCTGCCATGATAGTCGAGGTGCTCAGGGACGATGTTCAATAGCACGGCGATATGCGGGCTCTGCCGCAAGCCTTCCAGCTGATAACTTGAGAGTTCGCAAACAAAGATAGTCTCCGCGCGCGTCTGCGGGAGGAGGGCGAGCGATGGCTGACCAATGTTGCCGACCAGATGCGTATCACGAGCGCCTGCGGACAAGATGTCGCGGATGAGTGAGGCGGTCGTGCTCTTTCCCTTGGTGCCGGTCACCCCGACAATCGGAGCAGGACAGTTGGCGAAGAATAGCGCGGTCTGCGAAATAATGAGCTTCCCAGCATCCGCCGCCTGCTGAATGGCTGGGAGAGTAGGTGGAATGCCTGGCGATTTGATAATGACGTTGTACTGGAGAAGACTCGTCAAATATTCGCTGCCTAGGTGAAGCCGAACCTGGGCGTCCGTGCGAAGTGCTTCTTGGATTGAAGCGCTTAGTTGACCGAGGGCAGTCTGGTCCGCTAGTCCGAGCAGTTTCTGAGGAAACAGCGTACGCAAGAAACTGAAAGTGGCACTACCTTCCCGCCCAAGACCTAAGATGAGGATCGATTGGTCGCGTAATTCAGTCAGTAAGGGCACAGCATTTATCATTGGTCACAACTTATAGCGGTTTGCACTTGAGAGCATCCTGGGAGCGTGCCCATCTTGATTCTGCTGGCGAAATCCTCCCTGTCCCTCCTTATGATAAAGGAGGGGATCCAAAAGCCCCCTTTGCAAAGGGGGCCGCGCGCAGCGCGGGGGGATTTGCCAGACGCTCCGGATTTCCCGGTCTACACTGTATCGCTATGTGGCGATGGAGGGGGCATAAGGAGGGGAAAGACCGTCTGGGAGAGCGCAAAATAACGTGGGAGGCGTAAAATAGAACATGGATGGGCTATGCACCATAACCCGCCCGTTCGGACTTCAGAACTGCCCTGTTCTCTGCCTGCCTCCCATACTTTTTAACGGTCTCCACCATCCCCTGCACTTGTAAGAGCAGCTCATCCTCTGGACTCTGCCCTAATTGCCGGTTCAAGAACACGACCTCCACCCCCGCCCGGTGGAACTCGTCCATGAGCAGGACCTGATAGGCATACTTCCGGGCGAGCCGATCAGGCGAATGGACGTAGAGACGCTCTAGGCCCCCGGCCGCACTCACATCCCGCAAGCGTTCCAACCCGGGACGCACCAAGGTCGCCCCACTATACCCTTCATCGATAAATTGCAGCTCCTCCGGTAATACATACCCGTCGGTGGCCACTCGCGCTCGAAGCGCGGCCAGTTGGCTGGCGATGGTATGGGCGTCCGTTTGTTGGTCTGAAGAGACGCGGGCGTAGAGGGCAACGGATAGACTCTTCATGACTGCCTCCTTCTTATAGTCGCACGGTTGAGGTGGGGAGTATCCACGGGCTGAAGCGTCGGAGCGGGAGCGAGCTGGCGGCGGAGGATCGGGACCAGCCGCGCGCAGGCGTCACACACTATGACAGCCGCTCCGAACGCGCTTTCACATCATCGCTCAGACGCCGCACGATCTCGATCGTCTTGCGGATATCCGCTTCGCTGAGAGCGACGCCCATAGTCGATGCGATCAAAAGGAATCGGGCGTTCAGCTCGCGGTAGCGCGCGTCACCTTTGGGCGTCAGCCGCACAAGCTTCGAGCGCCGGTGCTTCGGGTTGTCGATGAATTCCACAAGCCCTTCGGCCGCAAGCTCATCCGCCAGTCGCTGCATGCGCTGACGACTGGTGGGTCGCATCTGTGCGATCTGCGGCACGGTGAGCGGACCAAGCAGCGCGAGGCTTCGTATGAAGCCGAAGCTACCACCGCCCCAGCTGGTGATGAGCCCTGTCTTCTGGCCGACCGCCCGTATTCTGAAGAAGCACTGGGCCACTTCCAGCATCAACTCCGCGACCGCCTCGGCCTTGCTGTCGACGATTGGGCCCGTCCCAGTCATTCGGCGCACCTCGGTCCTGTGTTGTGCCAACGCTATTGCCTCCGTTCCCTCTAGCAGTACCAGTATCCAGTTGACACCATAGTTGTCAACGTGCAGAATGACACCTTAGTTGTCGTTTCAGGGCAAATCTTGGACCTGACGACACGATGGAGTGATCGGTGGAACCGAGTATGGGCGGCGAGGATCTCCATGAGACACGGTCGAAGCAAGCACGGCTGATCGCGGCGGCCGGCGTAGCCGCCGTGTTGCTGGTCGTGCTGCTCATCTACGGGTACGACCTCGCCTATCTCCATGCCGATACGCTCGCTGATAGAGTGCGCGCCTCAGGGCCCGTGGGGCCGCTCGTGCTGATCGCTCTCTTAGTCGCTCAGGCAGTCGTCGCGCCACTGCCGTCACCACCGATCTTGATGGCCGCAGGTTTCGTCTACGGTCCGTGGTTCGGCTTCGGGATCGGTTGGGTTGGACTCCTCCTCGGCGCTGGCTGCTGCTTCGGTCTCGCGCGAGCATTCGGGCGACCTTTCGCCCAGCGGTTCGTGCGGCCGCAGCACCTGGCGACCATGGATACCTACATTGCGACTCGCACGGGAGTGACGCTAATGGCCATCGTGTCCCTGCGGGTGTTCATGCCGCCCCTCTTCGATGCGGTCAGCTACGGGTGCGGCCTTGTGCGGGTTCCGTTTTCATGGTTCGTGTTAGCGACTTCCCTCGGAGAGGTCCCAAAGGTCGCAAGTTTCACGTACATCGGGGCCGCATCGGGTGGCGCTTCGAGCTGGCTCACCGCATGGATCCTGCTGGGGCCAGCCATAGGCGTAATAGTGTTCCGAATAGTGCGCTCACGTTTCGCCAGCAGGGAGGCAAAGGCGCAAGCCTCGGCTCAAAGCCAGGTCGTTAGACACCAAGGGCGAAAGGCTCTCAAAAGGGAGTTGACTGAGGTCATGGACAGGAAGCAGAAGCTGGCGATGGCGATCCGGTCTCAGTTCATACGGCCTCGCGGGTTCGCGGGCTGGCTCGCCGGGTGGGAGATGGCACTGCGGTCGTCGAACCGCAAGCGCAACGTGTGGGCAGTCGGCCTGCTCGGGGTGGAGCCAACCGACCGCGTCCTCGAAATCGGCTTCGGGCCGGGGATCGCGATCCGAGAGCTGAGCCGTCGGGCGATGCACGGTCTCGTGTGCGGTGTCGATCACTCGGCCGTCATGGTGCGGCAGGCGACGAGACGCAACGCGGAGGCCGTGCGTGCGGGGCGCGTGGATCTCCGTCTCGGTTCGGCCGAGCATCTGCCGGCGTTCGCGGAGCCGTTCGACAAGGTCTTGGCTGTGAACAACATGGGTATGTGGCACGAGCCGGACGAAGGGTTGAAGGCGCTCCATCACCTCATGCGGCCCGGCGGACGGATCGCGATCGTCTCCCAGCCACGGTGCCCCGGCGCGACGGCGGAGACGACAGTGGCCGCGGGCCGCGAGATTGCGGCCCGTCTCACAGCAGCGGGCTTCATGAGTATCCGGTCGGACACGCTTGCGCTCAAGCCCCCCGTTATCTGCGTGCTCGGGGAGGTCCCGTGAAGACCGCTGTGGCGGACAGTGTGTTATACAGTTCCATCCACTCCTCGTTGGCCAGAAAGCGAGTTCCCGCCATGGAAACCATTCCTCGAGACCACAGCGGCTCGGACGCAACCCAGGAGGTCGCGAATCTCGGCATGGTTCGACCGCCACTTGTGTATGGGGCCTCAATTGTCACAGGATTGTTACTCGAGTTCGGCTGGCCACTCCCATTCCTTCCTCGTCTACTCGCTGCTCTGCTCGGCAGTGTCCTCGTGGTGGTCGCCGTCGTAGTCTTCTCATACTCCATACGGGAATTCCAGACGGCGGGCACGCCTGTGCCTGGCAACAAGCCGACCACCGTCATTGTCCGCACTGGCCCCTATCACTTCAGCCGGAACCCGATCTACTTGGCGTTCTCCATCTTCCAGCTGGGTATCGCGAGTTGGGTCAACAGCGTGTGGCTGATCGCCACACTCATAGCGGCAGTGGCCCTCATGGCCTCCGTCGTGATTCCAAGAGAGGAGCGGTACCTAGAAAGGAGGTTCGGTGCCGACTACTTGGATTACAAACGTTCCGTGCGCCGTTGGTTGTAGAGCGGCCTCCCAAGAAACTGCTCCCAGTGCGGGAGCGGAGGCAATACGGTAACGCTGTGCAGTTCCTTTCCGTTGTACAGCTGCGCAGTGGCGTAAGGGCCGAATCGGGTAAGGGCGGTCATTGCTGACCGCCCTCCCCACACCACCACGGCATGCGGGGCCGCACCGGGCGGTTCAGGTCGGATAGTGAAGTGAGATCCACAGGGCGCGAATCGAGACCAGGCCAAGGGACTCCGAGAGCCATTGATTGGTCATACCGGTCTGCGTCGCCAGCGTCCGCGACAAATGCCACGGACCTTTACGACTCAGCGCGGTGAGGATCGGTGTTGGGGAGCAACCGAATATTATACCATGCACGGCCTAATGCTCCTAATCTGGTCCTGCCCGTAATGCGGAGAAGAGGCTAGCCTGTACGCGGTAGGCCGCCAGGGATCGGCCCGAGGTGATTGAGCTACTCTACATTATCCTGAGAGTGTTCTCCTAGCAGACCACCTACGGGTACCTCGAAGCGGACCTCGCAACCAGAGAACAAGTCCCCGAAAAAGCCACACCTGCTGGATAACCAGTGAAGCGATTCACAGCGGATGAGGCGCCGTCAGGGCAAACGCACGTTAATTTTCTGGGAAGAGCACTTTGGTGAGATAGGTGTCATCCCAGCCCGCTTTGAGCCGTTTGACTTTGATGCCCCCAGGGGCACTCTTTTCTTGGCGCAGCAGACTCAATGCCATATGGCGCAGCACGGCAAAATTCTGCGCGCCGTGTTCGCGGCGCCAAAGCTGCGCAATTCTGGCCATGCCCGGGTCTCAGCTAACCAGTTAATCTCTGAGACCAGCCAGTAGCGGCGCTCCTCAATGCGCCCACGCTCTCCATCTACGGTGTGATGAAAGCGGGGCAGGAAAGAGGGTCAGGTCTTGCAAGCATGTATCACCACTTCACGACGTGTTAAGAGTGAGCTCGCGGCACGACCTTCTGACCCTCACCACCTCCGGTTCTCGACTAACCACTTCGCTTGTCCTGCTGGCGAAGAGAGCGCAGTCCGATGGCCGAGCGCCTCAGGACCGTAGATTGGGGGAAGCGAGGTGGAATTCCGGAATCGACAAACCTGCATGGCGGCTCATCGCCGTGAGACAGGGCCTTAAGGTGAGTCGCGACCCACCCTACTCCCCTCTACGCCTCTCTGATCTCAACCGGCCAATACATTGACAAGGGGAGCTACGTGAGGCTACCTTCGCAGACATGAGAGCTGTCGCCGTCAAAGAACTCAGGAACCGGCTGAGCGCCTACCTCCGTGAAGTAGCGAAGGGCGAGGTGGTTCTGGTCACCGACCGCGGCCGAGTGGTAGCTGAACTGCGTCGCCCGACGACCGAGATGACCTTCGGCTCGGTAGAGCAAGCGCTGGAACGCCTCTGTGCGGAAGGAGTATTGGTTCCCGGCCTCCCGCAAGATCCCCAGGCGTATCGCCGAACACGCGTGCACCTGGCAGGTGTCTTCAGTCAGTCATGGCTGGATGCTGACCGTGCGGAACGATGATCGTTTATGCCGAGACCAGTGCGGTGTTACGCCGGCTTTTCAATGAGGACGCGGGCGAGCAGATTTTGGAGGTCCCGCAAACATCAGAGAAGGTTCTCTGCTCACGATTGACTCTCATTGAAACCCGTCAAGTAATTCATCGCGCCGAGACTGAATCTCGCATCAGCGAAGCGGAAGCGGCTGAGCTCTTCACTGTCTTTGGGCAAGCGGTAGCCCGATGGGCAGTCCTGGAAATATCCTCCGAAGTCGCACGGCGTGCGGAAGGTGTATTCCCTGATGCATTTTGATGCGCAAAACCGGTAATCGTGGACCTGTAGAGACGCGACATGTCGCGTCTCTACGCTGATGGCATTACTGAGTTTGTTTGTCAAAAGCCATTAGAACCGGTTCGCACCCTCGACGCGATCCATCTGGCGAGTGCTCTGTTCCTGCGTGAGTCGTTTCCTGACCTGCTGATATTGAGCACCGATGAACGCGTGCGACACAACGCCCTTCCCTTAGGGTTCGACGTTCTGCCTCACTAATTGGGATAGCTGTTAGGTCAACGGCGAGCAAGGAATAAGTCGTTTGCTTTCTCTTGTAGAAGCGGAGTGCCGTAGGGTGAGTCTCGACCCACCCCCCTCTACTAACGCGAACGTGGGAGGCGAATGTAGGAGATAAAGATCCCGCGGTTTTCGGGAAGCAACTGATACACGATACCGTAACCGGAGACAACGAGTTGCCGAAAGGCTCTCCACTCTCCCTGCAAAGCTTTCCCT
>JACQEL010000226.1 GCA_016200595.1 Deltaproteobacteria bacterium | reverse complement strand
TAGACCACATTCACTGGCTCGACCTGATTCGGGTGAATACACGCCTTGCCTTCGTACCCGAGTTGTTTGCCTTGGCGAGTTTCCCCCATCAATCCCTCAATATTCGGGATATCAAGGAAGACATTATCAATCGGCGTGATCCCCGCTGCCTTGGCCGCCATTGCTACCTGACAACGAGCTTGAAAAACTACGCCTTCGGTAGAAGGAGCCGCTTTGATGCCCATCGCTAGCGAGAAGTCACCGTGACCGAACGCAATACCGGCGATACGTGGAGTGGCACGAGCAATGGCAAAGGCGTTGCCGATCGCTTCAGGTTGCTCGATGAGCGGCATAAGTGCCACTGCCCCATCCGCTCGTCCAGCACGCTTTTCGGCAAGAGAGACCAACCGGTCAACGAATTGAATGCTCTCAACAGTGTTTGTCTTGGGCACCACTAAGCCATCTGCGCCAGCTTCAACCATGGCCAGGACATCATCAAGGAAATACGGAGTATCGAGTGCATTGATACGCACGGTACGCTCGAAACGGGCGAACCCTGGATCGCGCAAGACTTCCTTCAAGGTTTCGCGCGCCGCTGGCTTACGCTCAGGCGCCACTGCATCCTCAAGATCAAAGATCAGCGTATCTGCCGGTGAGTCTTTGGCCTTGGCGAAGAACTTTTCACTACTGGCGGGAACGAATAACAAGCTACGCCGTAGACGGGACATCGTTTCTCCTCCTTACTCGGGCTTTTTGCGACCCTTCATCGTTACACAAGCTGTCCAGAGAGTGGCAAAGTAACTTCAAACTGTACGCTGTGGCCGAGGACTTCCGTGGCATCGAGCACTTCCAGACCAATCAGCTTGCCGTCAACATCAAAGTCTGCATGTACGCCAGGGGAGACTGTTGTCGTTTGCGCCGCTTTGGTCCCTACTGTTCCAAACCAGATGTAGAGCAAATCCCTTTGGGGGTCATACTCAATTTTCATTGCCGTTCACCTTCGGGAAAATTCTGCCGGATCTGCATGCTCTTTAAATGATCCCTTTTTCCTTCAACTCCGCCAGCCGTTCCCGCGTCATTCCCAGTTTGCCACAGTAAATCTCTTCGTTGTGCTCACCCATGTGAGTCGGTCCAGTCCAGCGGATCTCCCCTGGAGTGCGCGAAAACTTGGGGACGACATTCTGCATCTTGACCGGACCAAGGTCTGGATCCGGTACGGTGGTGATGGCCTCGCGCGCCTGAAAGTGCGGATCGGCCGAGATGCCGGCGATATCGTACACTGGCATGATGGCGCATTCGTACTCATCAAATCGTTGCAACACTTCTGCGGCTGTGCGTTCGCCGATCCAGCCACCGACAATGGCATCAACCTCATCAATGTGGACGATACGGGCACGGTTGTCTTTGAAGCGGGGATCGTCAATGAGCTCGGGCTGGCCGATGGCGGCAAATACCCGCTTCGCGAGCGCAGGGGCATTGGCGGAAAGCGCCAGCCACTTGCCGTCTTTGGTTTTATAGATATTGCGCGGCGCGCCGATAGACGGGACGCGATTGCCAGTCCGCTGCTGGATCACACCGAGTTGGTCGTAGATGATCGCCTGATCCCCGAGAATGGTAAAGATCGGTTCCAACACGCTGAGATCAACCACCTGCCCTTTGCCACTCTTGTGGTCCCGTTCGTACAACGCAAACATGACTGCCCAAGTACCGAACTGACCAGCCACCGCATCGGCAAGCCCAGTTCCAGGAAGCGTCGGCGGGCCATCGGGCTGACCAGTGATGTGGGCAAAGCCGCTCATCGCCTCAGCCAAGGTGCCAAACCCGGGCTTGTCCTTATAAGGGCCGGTCTGTCCGAACCCGGACACCCGCACCAGAATCAAGCGCGGGTTGAGGGCGTGGAGCACTTCCCACCCCAGGCCCCAACGCTCTAACGTCCCTGGTCGAAAATTCTCGGTCAGTACATCAGCATCGGCAATGAGTTGCTTGAGGATTTCCTGACCCTCGGATTTGTTCAAATCCAAGGTGATGCACTTCTTGTTACGGCTGGTAATTTTCCACCATAACGGTATACCGTCCTTGACCGCGCCTAAGGTGCGCAAGCTATCGCCCTGGCGCGGGTGCTCGACCTTGATGACCTCGGCACCGAAGTCGCCCATGTTCTGCGAGATAGTCGGTGAGGCAAAGAGCACGGCAATATCAATAACCTTGAGGCCTTCCAGTGGCAGGTTACCCATGAATGAGTATTCCTCCTCTATAGTGTTCCTGTCTCTGCGGTTGTAGCGCTTTTTGGTTGGTAGCGCAAAACGATTGACAGCCGATTGGTGGAGAGACGAAGGAGGATAAACCGGCGACGCTTACGACATCCCTGCGGCACCGTGCGTTCAGCCCGTTGAGAACCAGGGCTGCAGACGAGCGATTTCTTCACCGATAAGAACCGCTGTCAAACTCAGCCGAAGGGCTAGCCCGAAGCGTCTTTGCTCTCTCTCCCGCGCTACGGAAGAGAGTTGGAGTGAGGGCTGGCTGAAGGGGAAGCGCGCGTTCTTAGATTTTTTTCAAGGCGCTGATGCTCGGCGCGAAGAAGTATTCACCTCCCTTTAGCGTCACAAAACCGTGGAAGGAGAACGACCTTTTCACGTTGCGGCCCCAGACCACGGGCCAGCGTTGATCCATCGGATTGTGACGCTGCCCGATGACAGGGTCGATCCCAGTTCCCGGCGACGGGAAGTCCTCTTCGTTCGCCCACTGCTTCTGGATAAACTCGAACTGGTTCTCGATGTTGCTCTGAAAACACATAAACAAGAGGCCCACGTCCTTGCTCGGTAGGTCTTCCATCGCCGGGTCGTCTTTGGGCTCCTTGCAGCGTTCGCCATAGGTAATTCCGCGTCGGGCGATGCGATGTTTGCGTTCCTGCTCTTCCGGCACCCCAGTACCGCCGCGCGGGTTGACTTTGCGGATATGGGCATGGAAGGGGCAGCGGAGGCCACCCGGGTCAACCTTGTAATTGAAGTTGTTGGGTACTGGGTCAGCTACTCCGTCTGTCTTTTGCAGAACGACCGGGGTTCCATCCTCGAATCTCCCGACCGCCATAGCGCCGGCGAGTTCCTCGTCGGGACCTTTGAGGCCTAGTTCATCGGCGAGTTGCTCCTCCGCTTTCTTGAAGCCAAGAACGTCTTGCTCAAGCTTGCGGAAGACGAAGTAGCTGCCGAAGCTCAAGTTCCCATCGCCGTTCGGGTCCGGGACTAGCACAAGCTCTACCGGTGCAGAGGGGTCATAGAGAACAGTACCGGGTTCTTTCTCATGTTCCTTATCGATGTCTTCTTTGAGGAAGAGCGGCTGACTGCGGCCGTCAACATAACCAAAGTGCTCGACCGTCTCGCAATTCTTATTGCGCATAGCCTTGCCCCGCTCACCAGCGACCACGTCCGCAAACCGTCGGACTTCCTGCAAGATCCGGCGCGCTTCACGATTAAGCTCAGATTCGTCGTCGTGTGCCAAGAGAAGCGAAGCGTGAATCTCTCTCCTGTACCCTTCCTCCCAATCGCCGGGGGCAGGGTCCGCCAGGATTGCCCCGGAGGCTTTCATACCCGCGACAAACTTCGGGTCCTGAGGGGCAGGGAGTCCGAGTTTCTCGTACCCCTTGGCGGTGAGAAAGAAATTGGCGAAGAGGCCACCGATGATGCGGAACTTGCGGAAATCATCCATCTCCGCGAATTGCTTCTGAGCCGAGGTCACATGCCGATCCGCAAAATCTTTGATCCACTTCTTTGCGGCGGGCAAGGTATCAAGGCGCAGATTCAGGAACAGATGCACGGTGTGGTCACGACCATGTCCCTTGAGAATGTTGCCTTGCAGGTCTGCAAGAAGTGTAGCGATGTTAGCATTCGTATGGCGGTCAATCGGCCCAGCTAGTATTTCTTGAACTGTCGGCATAGCACACTTCCCTTCACCGCTGTCTAAAAACAAAAACTACGCTGTTAGAGCGGTTTTCACTCGGCTACGTCCTCATGCCAACCGTACGGGCGAATCTTGTATTCGCACTGCTGGCTGCGGTCTCCCCACCGGGCGATCACAAGGATCGCCCCTACAGAGGACTCACTCAATTACAAATCGCTCTAAGCGAGGTCAGCATTATGATTCATAAGCCGGTCTTGGGACGTCTCTTGACAACCTTGTAGGTCGCATGGCCTCCTAAAGTGTCTAGTTCAACATCCCCCGTTTTAGGACCGAAGAGGGAAGAATCCGTCACAAGGGTCTTATTAATACGTTTCACAACCCACATTTTCTCTTCAAAATACGAGGACGGATCTGTGTACGCTGCACCTGGCAAATCTGGCGAATGAATAATTAAGGTAACCTGCCGAGAGTTCCAAGTAACAAATACTTCGAAACGACAATCATCGGGATCGTTAGGACTAGGAGGACCGGAACATATCCACAAAGTCTCGAGCGGTAGTTCGCGATCATCCGCCTCTTTGAGAGCGGTAATGAGCCCCTGCTTAAGGATCGGCGCCGTATAGAGTTCCGACCAGTAGGCGTCTGGATTGGCAGTGTTTTTAGGCTTAAACCAATGATCTTTCATATGGGTTTTTTCACCAACTGCAAGCACTTTGACATTATCGGCATCAGGGTCCGCCCCAATGTCAGCAACGTCTTTTGCTGCATTAGCAGGATCCAAAAGGCGCCCCAGGCGGTCTGCGTGTTTATCGATTTGTTGGTAGCGTTTATTTAGTTTCCTCAGAATAGGTCCTTTTCCTATACGTTCAGGCATTACTCCCATATGATCCCCCCTTCACAAACAAAGTGAGACGTTGATTGCTAGCGTATTACCAGTTCCTTCTTGTCAGTGCAAACGGTCAGCCGCGCTTCTGCGCACCTTCGTCCTTCCACGGCACGGCGTACAAATGATAGAGTCCTTCCAGACCCTTGAGCTGAAAATCACCACAGTTGGTGAAGGCAATCTCACTACCGGCGACGAGCTGGCGGATCACATCGGAGACGAGGATCTGATCAGCCCGAGCGTGGTCGCAGATCCGCCGGGTGGCGTTAATGGCAATGCCAAACCATTGTCCCCGTTTGGCGATAAGCTCTCCAGCGTGGAGGCCACTGCGTATGCGCAGGGGAATGTCGGAATGTTCTTGGTTGTGCGTGGCGAAATCTCGCCGGACAGCCTTCTGGATAGCCACTGTACACTCAATGGCACTCACGGCAGAAGGGAAAGTCGCCATGACCCCGTCGCCGGTGTGTGTAATCCAGGAGCCGTGGTACTTCTGCAGGCAATCGAGAATAATTTTATCGTGAGCGTCGAAGAGGGGTTGGGCTTTTACATCCCCTAGGCGCTGGCGGAGGGGAGTAGAGCCGACGATGTCGGTGAAGAGGATGACCAGGGTCGGCGAGGAAAGACCCGTGGCAGCCCCGTAAGCAGTGATCTCGCCCCGTTCTTTCACCCCAGTCTTTGCGAGGATGGTGCTGACATAATGCCCTACGGTCTCCGGACGCAGCAGTAGTTCGTCGGCAATCTCCTGGTCTGACCGACTGCGAACGACATAACGCAGGACTTCGACCTCTCGCTCAGTGAGGTTGTTCTCGGAGGAAGAAGGCCGTCGTGGCAAGGGCAAAGGAGCCTGTAGGGCTTCGGCTAAGCGCGCTGCACGCTCGGCGAATGGTGCCATTCCCAGCTCATTAAAGATGAGACCGGCTTGCTCTACCGATTCAACGGCACGGCTCCGGTCACGTCCCTCGTTGCGCTCGGCGAGCATGCGTGCATAGTCAAGGTATGAGCGCCCCAGCTCTGGTCGCGCACCGACACGGGTGGCTATGTTGATGGCAGCTTGGAAGTGACCTTCCGCTTTATCCCACCAGCGGTTGAGGCTCGCAGCAACGCCGAGGACACGGGGAATGAGGAACACCCACCCACGAGAAAAAATCACACCCTCTTCCTCTGCTTGTAAGAGCGCAGGATAGAATTGTTCAGCCAGAATCGGAGAGGCAATGCGGTCGCTGATTTCGATCAAGGCACAATGACGAGCCAGAGAGTCGAGGTCAGCCTGTCCTCTCCGCGTAGCCCG